>CAZHWG010000179.1:0-4416 GCA_964535925.1 uncultured Sphingorhabdus sp. | reverse complement strand
CGCCGCCAGCGCGCCAGCGCCCAGACCAGCTCGAACGACCCGATCAGGTACATGCCGACGACGTCGAGGAACTGCCCCCACAGCGTCAGCGTCGCGTGCATCAGCGCCGACCCTACCCCGACAACGATCGCGGTCACGCCCAAGGTCCGCATTGCGAGTGGCGGCATTGCCGACGCCGTACCGCCCGCGCCGCGCGAGCCCGCCGACCCGATCATCAGCCAGCCGACCAGCACATAGGCAAACGACGACCAGGTCGCCGCCGGCTGCACCACTAGCGCGCCGGGTCGCGGGAATTCGCAGAAGCAGTGTGTGGTTGTGCACGAGGCCGGGAGATAGCGCGCCCAGTCGGGGCCGAGCGCGAGGAGCGCGGCGTATGTGGCGAGGACTGTGAAGGCTGTGAGCATGAAAGCGGTCGATATCAATCGTCGCGGAATTGCCTGCATCATGTCCGACCCTCCCTGTGAGGCAAGCTAGCGGGATGACTCTGCCGCGTCTCCATCATCCCGGGATAGCGGAGACAGCGCTGCTTTATCTCCTTCCCGCGCGAAGCGGGGATCGCCAAAAGCGGTGGAAGGGTAGCTGGCGTTTGCGACGTATGTCCACGCTCCCTGCGACAATCCGTAAAAAGTCATAAAAAATGCTAAAGTCTACCCGTATTGCTAGCATAAATGCTTTTATGCTAGCAATACGTCTCCAAAGCTGGCATGAGGCTCCTTATGTCAAGCGAATCGCCGAAAAAACCTCAAGGCCGCGCCAAAGGCGGCATAGCGCGAATGAAAAATCTCAGCGCGGAGCAGCGCAGCGAAATCGCTCAAAAGGCGGCTAGGGCCAGATGGGAAAAGCAAAGTCTTTTGAAGGCCACTCACGGCTCTACGGATCATCCCCTAAGGATCGGAGACGCGGAGATACCGTGCTACGTTCTAGAAGACGGAACGAGAGTTCTTTCGCAGTCCGGCTTTGCCGAGGCCCTTGGCATGGCGCGGGGCGGATCGATGATAGCCGGGATGAATCGGCTCGAGCTGTTCGTTTCCCGAAAGTCGGTCAATCCATTCATACCTGACAAGTTAGCGACCAAGTTCGCCAATCCCATTTTGTTTGTGACGCCCGAAGGTAGCAGGGCCAATGGTTTTGAGGCCATACTTCTTCACGATCTTTGCGAAGCAGTTCTTCGGGCTCGCGAAGCCGGAACGCTGCAAAAACAGCAATTAGGTATTGCTGCAAAATGCGAAATTCTCATCCGCGGCTTTGCACGCGTTGGCATCGTCGCTCTCGTAGACGAAGCTACAGGATATCAAAAAGACCGCGAGCGAGAAGCTCTTTCAAAAATTCTGCGAGCTTTCATTGCAGAGGATTTGCAGGCTTGGATATCAACGTTTCCTGCTGAATTCTATGAGCAAATGTTTAGATTAAGGGGACTTGAGTTCTCATCAAACAGCGTCCAGCGACCAAGGTACTTTGGCCTTCTCACCAATGATGTTGTTTATAAACGCTTGGCTCCTGGCGTGTTGGCCGAACTGCAGAGAGTCACCCCGCGCAACGAAGAAGGACGCCCTACGGCCAAATACTTTCAAAGTTTAACTAGCAACATTGGCTATCCAAAACTCAAAGAGCACTTAGGGGCAGTAACGGCACTCATGCGGGTAAGCAAAAATTGGGGGGTTTTTATGAATCATCTGAACGAACATTATCCCAGAATGGGCGATACACCCATGCTTCCCATGGACTACGATCAAGAAGCGGATGAGGGAGAGGGGCTCTGATTCACCTATACTAAAAATTTTGAGACGAAGGCGGAGCCGCGCGAACGACTCCGCCCTCTGATTGGAGTAGGTGGCCTGACGACACCATCATTCTGATCGCCTCGCCGGGTCAGCCTATCCCAAGCAAGTTGGATATGACCTCAAAAGGCACTTTCTTCAACCTGTCGTCGAGGTAAGTGTTATGAAAAAGCCAATTGGAACGACGGCACGTACTGGAGAATCATGCCCGGAAAGCGGTGTCTGGAAGGTTGTAGGGACACCCTCTACGACTGCACCGATCGCCAAGGGGAATCGCATGCCTCCATATAACAACTCTGCTGTTACCTGGCGCCTCGAACGGTACGCCTAAGAAGCAAGTGTTAGGCAGCCCCCGAAGTTTTCATGGGCTGCCTTTCACTGCCACGAAACCTCCTCCGTTATCGATTAGAATAAAGACAACTCGCGATTCTCTTGCTTTGCGCCCATTCCTCGCCCGTCATTGCGAGGAGTCGAAGGCGACGTGGCAACCTATCGCAAGGATAAGCTGGCCTGATATTTCGACCAGTCGTAGTTTCGAAATCGCTCGGGACTGGCTTACGCACAGCAGCTGCCGCTGAGATTGCTTCGCCGCGCTCGCAATGACGGGGTTTTGCGATGCCACGCCAGTCCCCGCACCCCGCCCCCTGCCAGAGCGCGGACAACTCACGAATCCCCAACTTTCGTGCCGGGTGGATCGCCCTTCCCCTCGCTGAAACAGCGACCGGGTCGCGTTGCCGTCATTCGGAACCGCGCGGCAACCCAAACGATGTCCTGGCCCGGCAATCGTTGCGCCGGGCCGGCACTTTTCCGATTTCGGTGTAATTGGATCTGGAGTATTGTTCCGAAATAACAACCGAGTCGCATGCAATCCCGAAGTCTCTATCTGGCGGGGGTAATTATGCTTGGCAATCTTGGTATCTTTTCGAAGACAATCCGTCTCGTTCGTCGCACCCCGGTGGCCATCGGCATGGCCGCCGCGGGCATGACGGCCTTGGGGGTGGCGGCCTATGCGCAGCTGCAATCGCCGCCGATCGCCCGCTATACGATGGACGCGGGCACCACTTCGGGCCTCGCTGCGATGGGCGGCGGGATGAAAAGCGCGATGGCGATGTTGACTGGCCAGGGAGACGGCGCGGCGCATGAACTGATCCTGCGCCTAGGGTCCACCCGGACGGCAACGGGTGGCCCCAAGGCCGACCATTTCATGCCGCCGGGTGCGGGCCTTGGCAAATCCGTGCCGCTGATCGCGCCTGTCGCCGGGAAGCCGGCCGGAGTGGGGCGGATGGGCGAACTTCCCAAGGCTCGTCTCTCGATCTTCTGGGGTTGCGGCGAACACGCGCCCAAGGGCCAGCCGCTGGTGTTCGATTTTACCAGACTGGCGAAGGGACAGGTGCCGCCCGGACTCTATGCCCAGCCGCTGAACCTGCCCGACGACTGGACGATCCAGGCGAGCAACAGCACAAGCTACGGGGACTGGCCCAATCACAAGGATGCCAAGGTGGTGCCAGGCAATGCGTCGCTGCGGGGCGCGCACCGGATTGCGAGCAACTACGCACCCGAGATCGCTTTCACGCTCGACCGGGATTTCATGCCGGCGCTGCAGGCCCGATCCCAGTCACTGGCAAGCGGGGCTTACGCGCTGAGCTGGAAGCCGGTTCCCGACGCGACCGGATATTATGCCTGGGGGATGTCCGCCAAGGTTGACGCCCAATCGGGACGGGGCGGCGATGTCCAGGAGATGGTCTGGTGGTCGAGTTCCTCGACGCAGCAGTTCGGCGGGGCGATGTGGGACTGGTTGTCGCCTTCGGCCGTCGCGCGGCTGGTGGCTGCCAAAACCGTCATGCCGCCGGCACAGACGAGCTGCACCGTCCCAGCCGAGGTCAGACAGCTGGGCGGAGAAATGACGATGGTCAATCTTTCCGCTTATGGGCCGCAGAGCGACTTTGCCTATCCGCCTCGTCCGGCCGACGCGAAGCTCGCCTGGAAGCCCGATTGGATTGCACGTGTTCGCTTCCGCTCGACCACGATGCTGGCGCTCGGCATGCCCGGGATGGACGGGATGGGGACAGACGAAGACGAGGCAACATCGGACGAACCGGGCACGCCGCCGAAGCCCACCAAGCCCAAGTGCAAGGGATTGGCGGGCATTGCCAAACGCGCAGCGGGACTGTGCGAATAGGGCGCTAGCCCTCGGTCGGACCCAGGCCCGCAAAGCGGAAACTCCACCCCGGCGGCTCGCAATACCGCCACCCCCTTCCCCGATCCGCCTCCCCCTGCTAGAGCGCGGGCAACTCACGAATCCCTTGCTTTCGTGCCGGATGGGTCGCCCTTCCCCTCGCTCAAACAGCGACCGGGTCGCGTTGCCGATGCCACCGCGTGCGACGGCCCAACGAAGACAGGTGGCCCCCATGACCGATACCCTCAACACCCGCGACACGCTCACCGTCGGCGGCGCAAGCTACGGCTATTACAGCTTTGCCAAGGCCGCCGCCGCGCTCGGCGGAAACGCGCAGGCCAATATCGACCGCCTGCCCTTCTCGATGAAGGTGCTACTCGAGAACATGCTGCGCTTCGAGGACAATGGCGCGACCGTTTCGCCCGACGACGCCGCCGCGATCGTCGCCTGGGCCGCCGATCC
>CAZHWG010000178.1:0-4438 GCA_964535925.1 uncultured Sphingorhabdus sp. | reverse complement strand
CCGCTGGGCCCGGGCCTGCGCCGGGGCACATCCTCGTCGCACCCGCCGATGTGACCGACCGAGCACAAGTCGGTGCCGCCTTCGCAGCCGCCCGCGCCGCCAACGGCCCGATCACCATCCTCGTCAACAATGCCGGGACGGCGCGCAGCCTGCCCTTCGCCAGGCTCACGCCCGACATCTGGCGCGCGATCATGGCAGTCAATTGCGACGCCCTGCTCCATTGCTGTCAGGCGGCGCTGCCCGACTTACTCGCAGCCGAAGCTGGACGGATCGTCACCGTCGCGTCTACCGCTGCGCTCAAGGGCTATGCCTATTCGGCTCCCTATTGCGCGGCCAAGCATGGCGCCGTCGGTCTAACGCGCGCGCTGGCCGCCGAATTCGCCAAGACCAATCTCACCATCAACGCGGTCTGCCCGGGCTTTACCGATACCGAGATGGTCGCCGAGACGGTGGCGATGCTCACCGCCAAGACCGGGCGCGATGCCGATGCGGTGCGCGCCGATCTCGCGTGCTTCAATCCTCAAGGCCGGTTGCTCGATCCGGCCGAGGTCGCGAGCGCGGTGATCTGGCTATGCCTGCCCGCGAATCGCTCGATCACCGGTCAGGCGATCGCTGTCGCCGGCGGGGAAGTCATGTGACCGCCGCACAGGCCTTTCGCGAAAAGCACGACGGCGCACTGAGCGACCGCGTCAATATCCGGCTGTGGCTGCGTTTGCTCTCGTGCACGATAGTCATCGAGAAGCGCGTCCAGCGGCGTCTCGCAGACGGCTACGGATCGACGCTGCCGCGTTTCGACGTTCTCGCGGCGCTCGATCGCCATCCGCAGGGCATGACGATGGGCCAGCTCTCGCGCGCGTTGCTCGTTTCGAACGGCAATGTCACCGGTCTCGTCCGTGCGCTCGAACGCGACGGCCATATCGCGATCGCGCCCTCGCCCAACGACGGCCGGTCGTCGATCGTCAGCCTCTCGCCTAGCGGGCGTACGCATTTTGCCGAGCTCGCCACCGCGCATCATGGCTGGATCGACGCCATGCTCGCCGATCTCGGCGGCGCGGAGCGCGACGCGCTTTACGAGCTGCTCGGCGCGCTCAAACAGTCCATTGCCGCCGATAAAATGAAGGAACCTGCATGACCCCCGACAGCTTTTCGCCCGAGCATTTCCTCTGGCATTTCGCCGACGGCGTTGCGACGATCAGGCTCAACCGGCCCGAGCGCAAGAATCCGCTAACCTTTGACAGCTATGCCGAGCTCCGCGATACTTTTCGCGATCTCGTCTATGCGCCGGAGGTTAAGGCGGTCGTGGTCGCCGGCGCGGGCGGCAATTTCAGTTCGGGCGGCGACGTTCACGAAATCATCGGCCCGCTGACCGAGATGGCGATGCCCGAATTGCTGCGCTTCACCCGGATGACCGGCGATCTGGTGAAAGCGATGCGCGGCTGCCCCCAACCCGTCATCGCCGCGCTCGACGGCGTCTGCATGGGCGCGGGCGCAATCATGGCGATGGCCTCGGACATGCGGATCGCGACACCGGTAACCAAGACCGCATTCTTGTTCACGCGCGTCGGGCTTGCCGGCTGCGATATGGGCGCCTGCGCGATATTGCCGCGGCTCATCGGCCAGGGCCGCACTTCGGAGCTGCTCTATACAGGCCGGGTAATGACCGCGCAGGAAGGCGAAGCCTGGGGCTTCCACAATCGCCTAGTCGAAGCCGATGCCCTGCTCGCCGAAGCGCAGGCGCTTGCCCTCAGCCTCGCCGACGGACCGACCTTCGCGCATGGCATCACCAAGACGCAGCTCGCCGCCGAATGGAATGTCAGCCTCGAGACGGCGATCGAAATGGAGGCCCAAGCGCAGGCAATCTGCATGGCGACGCAGGACTTCCGCCGCGCCTTCGAGGCGTTCGCCGCCAAGCGAAACCCTGTGTTCGAGGGCGACTGATGAGCGCGCACAAGATCCTGCTCCCGCCGGGGTGGCGGCGGCCCAAGGGCTATACCAATGGCGTATCGGCGCGCGGGCGGATGATCTTTACAGCCGGCATCGTCGGCTGGGATGCCGAAGAGCGCTTCACGGCCTCCGGTCTGGCCGGACAGTTCAAGCAGATTCTCGAAAATACGCGTGCGATTCTCGCTGAGGACGGAGCTGGTCCCGAGCATATCGTGCGGATGACCTGCTATGTGACGAGCCGCGACGAATATGTCTCCAGTCTCGGCGAGATCGGCGCCGCTTGGCGCGATATCTTCGGCAAGACTTTCCCGGCGATGGCGGTCGTCGAGGTGTCGGGGCTCGTCGAGCCCAAGGCCAAGGTTGAAATCGAAACCACGGCGTTGGTGCCCGACGCATGACCTATGATAGCTTCGTCCGCGATCGGCTTCCGATGCCCGAAGATCAGCCCGACTTCGTTTTCGATCTGCCAGAACTCGACTATCCTGAATGGCTCAACGCGGCGGTGGAGCTACTGAAAGGCGGCGATCCGGCTTCTCCCGCTGTCGTCAACGCGCAGGGCAGCTGGCGCTATGGCGAGATCGCCGATCTTTCGGACCGCATAGCGAGGCTTCTCGCCGAGGAAGAAGGCCTTTATCCAGGGAACCGAGTGCTGCTGCACGGTCCCAATGGCGCGATGCTCTTCACCGCCTGGCTTGGCATTCTAAAGGCCGGCGGTATCGCAGTTGCGACCATGCCGATCCTGCGCGGAGGCGAGATCGCCAAAATCCTGACGCGCGCGCAGGTCAGCCACGCGATTGTCGATAGCCGCTGCCTCGAGGATTTCGACACCGGCGCGCAGGAGGCCGCGACGGTCGTCTCGCGGCTCGTCTATGACGGCGATGCCGGATCCGGAGGGCTCGAAGCGCGGTTGCGCGATGTCGCGCCGGGCTACGTGCCCGTCGACACCAGCCGCGACGACCCGGCGCTGATCGCCTTTACCTCGGGCACCACCGGCGTGCCCAAGGGCTGCGTCCATTATCACCGTGACATCCTCGCCTCGGCCGACAGCTTCGCACGCCATGTGCTCAAGCCCGAACGCGGCATGCGCTGGCTGTGCAGCGCGCCGCTCGCCTTCACCTTCGGGCTCGGCATGCAGTTCGCTTTCCCCTTCCGCTTCAGCGGCACAGCCGTGACACTCGAAAAGCCGGGCCCTGCCGCGCTGCTCGACACGATCGAAGGGTTCGGCGTCGACGTGCTGGCGACTGCGCCGACCGCCTATCGCGCCATGCTCGGCCATCTCGATGGACGCGACCTCTCTTCGCTCACGATCTGCGTTTCGGCAGGCGAGCATCTGCCCGCCGCGACATGGCAAGACTGGCAAGCAGCAACCGGCATCGGCATCATCGATGGCATAGGCGCGACCGAAATGATGCACATATTCATTTCGGCGAGCGGCGGCGATATCCGCCCCGGCGCCACGGGCAAGGCGGTGCCCGGCTATCGCGCTACCGTGCTCGACGATAACGGCGAGCCGATGAAGGTCGGCACCGGGCGGCTTGCCATCAAGGGGCCGACCGGCTGCCGCTATCTCGATGACGAGCGCCAGCATGATTATGTGATCGCTGGCTGGAACGTCACCGGCGACACCTACCGGCTCGACGAAGAGGGCTATTTCTGGTTCGTCGCGCGGTCGGACGACATGATCATTTCATCAGGCTACAACATCGCCGCGCCCGAAGTCGAAGCCGCGCTTTACGGGCATCCTGCCGTGCGAGAATGCGCCGTTGTCGGCGTTCCATGCGAAGAGCGCGGGCAATTGGTCAAAGCGTTCGTCGTAGCCGCCGATGGGTGGGAGAACGGCGATGCGCTGGCCGAGGCGCTCCAGTCGCACGTCAAAGCCGCGATCGCCCCATACAAATATCCGCGCGCAATAGAATTCGTCGCTGCGCTGCCCAAAACGGCAACCGGCAAGCTCCAGCGCTATGCGCTGCGGCGGCGGATCGAATAGCCTATGCGGCCGGAACAGCTCGAGTTACCTTTGTCGCCTCTCTGTCCGTTGTCAGAACATTCGGCACAACTTGCGGCATAGATTAGCGGAGCGTTGGCCTCGTCTTGCTGGTTGTTGTAATGCGCGACGATGGCCACACCGTCGTCAAAGGTCCGACAACGCGCCGTCAGCTCGTTGGGGCGCGGATTGTAGTAATAGAAGACACCCGCGTCTGCGGGACGCGGTATCAAACCTATTCCATGAACCAGCCGTGGCTGATGATCAGCGATTGCCCGGTCAGCGCATTGGTCTTGGCCCCGGCGAAATAGAGCACCGCTTCGGCGACGTCCTCGACCGTGGTGAATTCGCCATCGACGGTTTCCTTCAGCATGACGGTCCTGACCACATCTTCCTCGCTGATGCCCAGTTCCTGCGCCTGTTCGGGGATCTGCTTGTCGACCAGCGGCGTGCGAACAAAACCGGGGCACACCACATTGCTGCGCACATTGTGTTTTGCGCCTTCCTTGG
>CAZHWG010000177.1:0-4456 GCA_964535925.1 uncultured Sphingorhabdus sp. | reverse complement strand
CTCGCCGCATCGCTCGACAAGGCAGGCATCGCCATCGATCCCATTGTCGTGCCCGCAGGCGAAGCGAGCAAATCTTGGGAGCAACTTGCCGCTTTGTGCGACGCGCTTGCGGCGAGCGGTGTCCAGCGCGGCGAAGCGATTGTCGCGCTCGGCGGCGGCGTCGTCGGCGATGTCGCCGGCATGGCCGCTGCGCTGCACTTGCGCGGCGTGCCGATCGTCCAGATCCCGACCTCGCTCGTCGCGCAGGTCGACAGCAGCGTCGGCGGCAAGGTCGCGGTCGATACCAGGGCTGGCAAGAACATGGCGGGCACCTTCCACCAGCCGCACCTCGTGCTGATCGATCCCGACTGCCTCGCGACATTGCCCGAGCGCGAGATGCGCGCGGGTTATGCCGAGATCGTCAAATACGGCCTGATCGGCGACGCCGACTTCTACGCTTTTTGCGAAGCCAATGTGGCGGGGATCATGGCACGCGAACCCGGCGCCCTGTCGCACGCGATCTCGCGCTGCGTGGCGGCCAAGGCGCGCATTGTCGAAGCCGACGAGGACGATACCGGCGGAGCGCGCGCACTGCTCAATCTCGGCCACAGCTTCGGCCACGCCTTCGAAGCGCTGGCCGGATATGACGGAGCCTTGCTCCACGGCGAGGCCGTCGCTGCGGGAATGGCGCTGGCCTACGCCTATTCAGCCCGGATCGGCCTGTGCGATCCTGCAACCGCCGGGCGCGTTGCCGCGCATATCGCGGAGGCAGGATTATCGCCGCGCATTCCCGACGCGATCGGGCTGACCGAATCTGGCCAGATTGTCGAGTTCATGATGCGCGACAAGAAAGCCGCTGGCGCAGGCCTGACGCTGATCCTTGCCGAAGATATCGGCAGCGCGGTGCTACGCAGCGGGATCGAGCCAGGCGACGTCGCCACCTTCCTCGACGAAACGAGGGCCTAGCCTTCGACCGCAGGTCTTTGCGACCGGTCCCCAACCCTGAAACGATGCTCGTCGCCGGCGTGGAGGTCGCCGCTTTCGATCTGCAGGTCGAGCCGCGTCTGGTCATTGTGACGAAACGCCTGCTCGACGTCGTCGACCTCCTCGGCCGTGGTTTCGAGCGCCTCGAGCGCAAGTCGGCCCATGCAAATCGAGCCTTCGAAAACCTCGCGCACGGCCGCGCAATGCCCTGCCTGTTCAATCGCGATCAGGTGGCGGCGGTCGAACACGCGGACGAGCAGCTGCGCCTGGGGGAAGGCCTCGGCAATCGCCTCGACCGCCTTGCGATCGAGCGCCTTGTCGTCGATGCACAGCGCAATCAGTTCGGCCTGTTCGGCTCCCGCGCGGCGCAACAAATCGAGCCGCAGGCCGTCGCCGAAATAGACTTTGACGTCATATTCCTCGCTGAGTTCGATCTGTTGCGGCTTCTTGTCGATCAGCGTCACCGACGCGTCGACCGCGGTCAGCATTTGCGCAACGGTCTGGCCGAAGCGGCCGTGGCCGACGACGATCGCCCGGTTGCGATTGGCCTCGCCCGGATCGGCCATTTCGGGATCGTCCTTGGGAGACGAAAATTCGAGCCGGCGCGCGATCATCATGAGGAACGGGGTCGAAGCCATCGACAGCGTCACAATCGCGCCGAACAGGCTTGCCGCCTCGTTCTCGATGAGCAGCGCGTCGCGCGCCTGGGCGAACAGGACGAAGCCGAACTCGCCACCCTGGCTGAGCAGCAATGCGAGACCGAGCGCGGGCTTGCTGTCGACCTTCCACAATCGCGCGAGGGCATAGATCACGCCCGTTTTCACGATCACGAGGGCAGCGGCCATCGCCAACACGAATACCGGATTGTCGATGATCGCCTGGATATCGAGGACCATGCCAACAGCAAGGAAGAAGAGGCCGAGCAGGATCGAACGGAACGGCTCAACGTCGCTCTCGATCTCGTGGCGGTAGGGCGAATCGGCGAGCATCACTCCGGCGATGAACGCACCCAAGGCGGTCGACAGGTGCAGCGCCTCCATCACCGCCGCGCTGGCGAGGACGGTAAACAGCCCGACGACGACGAACAGCTCGCGTTCGCCCAGCCTTCCGACCAGCCTGAGCAAGGGATTGAGGATAAACCGTCCGACCAGCACAAGCCCGACAATCGCACCGACGGTATAGACGCCAAGCATCCATCCGGGCGGGGCCGAGGGATCGGCGGGCGCACGCGACAGAGCCGCAATGATCGTGATTAGCGGGACGATCGACAGGTCCTGGAACAGCAGGATCGAAAAGGCGCGCTCGCCGAAGGGCGAGTTGATCCGCCCCGAACTCTTGAGCCCCGGCAGGACCTGCGCGGTCGAACTCAGCGCGAGCGGAAGGCCGAGCGCGAGCGCCGCCGCCCAAGTAAAGCCGGTGGCGAGATAGATCACCGCAAACAGCGCCAGACCGCACAGCATGACCTGGGCAAAGCCGAAGCCGAAAATGTCGCGGCGCAACCGCCACAAGCGCGCGGGGTTGAGTTCGAGCCCGACGAGGAACAGCAGCAGGACGATGCCGATCTCGGCAATCGCCATCTTCGATTCGCCGTCGCCGACCAGCGCGAGGCCCTGCGGCCCGATCAGCGCGCCCGCGGCGAGATAGCCGAGCACCGCGCCAAGGCCGAACTTGCGGAAGATCATGACGAAGACGAGCGCCGCGCCGAGCAGCAGGACGCCTTCGTAGAGCAGCGACTGGCTCGCCGCGGCCGCGGCTGCGGCCTCCGCGTCCATCAACGCAGCTCCACGCTCAAGCGGCGTCGCCGCCGGCGCAGCAAACCGCTTCGACGCCCGCTTCGAAGGCAAGCATTACCGATTCATGGCGCGACGGCGCGGCGCGCGCGTCGACAACCGCATCGAGTTCGGGCCAGTCGGGAGTCGGCGCGTCGCTATCGGCGAGCCATGCCTTCATCGCGTCGCGCGCTGCAATCAGTTCGGAGCGCGACTTGCCGCAGCAATGGCTGGCGAAAATTGCCGCCGAAGCCTGGCCCAGCGCGCACAGATGCGGCGTGATGCCGACGCGGCAGACACAGCCGCCATCGTCGAGGTCGAGCCCCAGAGCGAGCCGGCTGCCGCACACCGAAGTGCGTCGCTCGACACGCGCCTGCGGGGCATCGGGCATCGGATAATCGGCCAGCCGTGCGGCGAGCCGGATGATATCGCGATTGTAGAGTGCTCCGCTCATCGTGCGCTGTGCCCCTTGCGCTGCTGTTCGACCAGATCGGTAATCGCGATCCCGCTGGCGTTCAACAGCGCATAGCTGCGGCTGTCGGTCATCCAGGCGGGGCGATCGGCGTTGCGGCCGTAGACGGTGTTGTAGGCGAGACTGGCGAGCAGAAACAGGACGGTTGCGATAACCAATCCCTTGACCAGCCCGAAGCCGACCCCGATCGCACGGTCGAACGGCCCGATGAACGAGCTGCGCGAACGCTGACCGATGCGGTGCGCAATGAACTTGCCGACCGCAAGCGTCACGCCGAACAGGAGCGCGAAGGCGAGCATCGCCGCGCCCGAGGCATTGCCGACATAGTCCTGCGCGATGACGCTGGCGGGCGCATGGAACAGGCGCACGACGACGATCGCCGCGATCAGCGCAGCCAGCGCGAATACCTCGTGAACGAAGCCGCGGCGAAACCCGATCCACGCGTTGAGGCCGAGCAGCAGGATGACGAGGATATCGAGTGCGGTCATGGATGCGGTCGTTCCGGCTACAGCGTGCGCCCGCTATTAGGGCGTGGAGAGCACCGGCTCAAGCACGGAGAAGACTCTGCTCACGCTTGGCCCATGCGAAACGTGGTCAGCGCCCGAGCATGTGATCGACGAATGCCTGCAGATTGGCGAAACCGGCGACGTCCTTGCTGTTCCTTGGCCCACCCTTGTTGGCCACCGCGCGCGGGACGAGGCTGCGGGTGAACCCCAATTTAGCTGCCTCGCGCTGGCGTAATTCGGCGTGCGCGACGGGGCGCAGCTCGCCCGACAGCGCGACCTCGCCGAAGATCACCGCGTCGCTCGGCACCGGTCGCTCGGCAAGCGCCGAGACCAGCGCGCCCGCGACCGCGAGATCGGCGGCCGGGTCGGTCAGGCGATAGCCGCCGGCAATGTTGAGATAGACCTCGCACGCCGAAAAGCTCAGACCGCAGCGTGATTCGAGCACCGCGAGAATCATCGCGAGGCGCCCCGAATCCCAGCCGACGACCGCGCGCCGCGGCGTCGCCCCGCTCGCCAGCCGCACGGTCAGCGCCTGGACCTCGACGAGGACGGGCCGCGTACCTTCGAGTGCGGGAAATACCGTCGCGCCGGCAACGTCGCTCGTCCGGTCGGTGAGGAACAAAGCGCTCGGGTTGGTCACCTCGTCGAGCCCGTCGGAGCCCATCGCGAATACGCCGATCTCGTCGGTGCCTCCAAACCGGTTCTTGAGCGCGCGCAGGATACGGTATTGATGGCTGCGCTCGCCC
>CAZHWG010000176.1:0-4458 GCA_964535925.1 uncultured Sphingorhabdus sp. | reverse complement strand
AGATCGTCCTGGCGATCTAGCCGCCCCCGTTCGGTTGCTGCGGCCGCGTGCGTACCCCTTGCCGAAATGCGCGGCCCGGGCTACAGGAGCGCCATGTTTACGGCCGCTCCGTCTGGGGCGGCCCTTTATTTATGGAGATGCCGTCATGGCACAGGATAAACCCACCCCGTTGATGCCACACGCGACCGCCAGCTGGCTGGTCGACCACACCTCGCTGACCTTCGAACAGGTCGCCGAATTCTGCGGCATCCACATTCTCGAAGTCCAGGCGATCGCCGACGAGACCGCGGGCACGAAATATACCGGTCGCGATCCGGTCCACGCGCACGAGCTGACCAACGAGGAAATCGAACGGGGTCAGGCCGACCCCGAGTATCGCCTCGTCATGTCGAAGGGGCCCGACCAGGTCCGCCGGACCAAGGGTCCGCGTTATACGCCGGTATCGAAGCGCCAGGACAAGCCCGACGGCATCGCCTGGTTGATCAAGAACCATCCCGAGATTTCGGACGGTGCGATCGGCAAGCTGATCGGCACGACGCGCAACACGATCAACGCGATCCGCGACCGCGAGCATTGGAACATCGCCAACATCGTCCCCAAGGACCCGGTCACGCTTGGCCTGTGCACCCAGCGCGAGCTCGACGCGATCGTCGCCAAGGCGGCGAAGAAGGCGGGTATCGAGAACCAGTCGGATACGCGTTTCGACGGCGACAAGGCCGCCTTGCTCGACGAGCTGCGCGCCGAGCGCACCGCCAACAAGCTGGCTGCCGAACAGGCGCTGGCAGCCGAAGAGGCCGCTGCCAACGGCGAAGTCCCGGCCGAACTCGACGTTCTCCAGGACGCTCTGCGCAAGCAGAACGAGGAAGAGGCGCGCCGCGCGCCGTCGCTTCCCGCCGACGTCGAGGATCCGTTCAAGAAGGACTGAGCGTGACGGCCTAGGCGGCTTCGCTCGCCCGGCTGCGCAGGTCCTGTCCGAGCATCTCGCCGACCAGAAAGGCGAGTTCGAGGCTCTGCGCCGCGTTGAGCCGCGGATCGCAATGCGTGTGATAGCGGTCCGACAGGCCGTCGGCGGTGATCGCCACCGCGCCGCCGGTGCATTCGGTCACGTCGAGCCCGGTCATTTCGACATGGACGCCGCCGGGGAAGCTGCCCTCGGCGCGGTGGATCGCGAAATAGTCCTTCACCTCAGTCCGGATGCGGTCAAACGGGCGCGTCTTGAGCCCGCTCGCGGTGCGTACGACATTGGCGTGCATCGGATCGCTGCACCAGGTGACAGCATGGCCCTCGCGTACGACCGCGGCAATCAGCGGCGGCAGGTGACGGCCGATCAGGTCGCTGCCCATGCGCGTGATCAGCGTGATCCGGCCCGCCTCGCGCTTCGGGTTGAGCGTATCGAGCAGCGCGACGAGCGTCTCAGGCGCGAGCGACGGGCCGCACTTGATGCCGATCGGGTTGGCGATGCCGCGCAGGAACTCGATGTGCGCGGAGCCTTCGAAACGCGTCCGGTCGCCGACCCACAGAAAGTGCGCCGAGGTTCCGAAATATTCGCCCGTTGCCGGGTCGACGCGGGCCAGCGCCTGTTCGTAGGGCAGCAGCAAGGCCTCGTGCCCGGTGAAGAAGCGGACGGTCTGCAGGCTCGGCTGGGTCCGCGGATCGATGCCGCACGCTTCCATGAAGTCGAGCGCGTCGCCGATCCGGTCGGCAAGCGCGCGATAGCGGTCGGCCCACGGACTCTGGTTCATGAAGGCGTGCGTCCAGCTCTGCACTTCGCGCAGATTGGCGTAGCCGCCCGAACTCATCGCGCGCAGATGGTTGAGCGTTGCCGCCGATTGCGAATGCGCGCGCAGCATCCGCGCCGGATCGGCGCGCCGCGCCTCGGGCGTGAAGGCGATGTCGTTGACGCTGTCGCCGCGCCAGGCGGGCAGCGTCACGTCGCCGTGCGTTTCGGTTGACGTCGAGCGCGGCTTGGCGAACTGTCCCGCCATCCGCCCCATCTTCACGATCGGCAACTTCGACGCGTAAGTCAGCACCGCCGCCATCTGGAGGATGACGCGAAAGGTGTCGCGGATCGCGTCGGGGTGGAAATCGACGAAGGTCTCGGCGCAATCGCCAGCCTGGAGGAGGAACGCGCGGCCCGCGCCCGCCTCGCCGAGCGAGCGCTTGAGTTCGCGCGCCTCGCCGGCAAACACCAGCGGCGGCTGGGTCGACAGTTGCTGCGTCACCGCGGTGAGCGCTGCCTCGTCATCGTACTCGGGCAATTGCCGCGCTTCGCATGCCTGCCAGCTATCGGGGGTCCATCGTCGGGTCATGCGCTCGTTAATAGGGACGGGCGCTCGCAAGCGCCAGCCTCACTCGGTTTCGAACAGCCCTGCGAGCTGTTCGACCATCGCGCCGCCCAGCTGTTCGGCGTCCATGATCGTCACCGCGCGGCGGTAATAGCGGGTGACGTCGTGGCCGATGCCGATCGCGATCAGTTCGACCGGCGATTTCTTTTCAATCCACTCGATGACATTGCGCAGATGCTGGTCGAGATAGGCCCCGTTGTTGACGCTGAGCGTCGAATCGTCGACCGGCGCGCCATCGGAGATGACCATCAGGATGCGGCGATCCTCGGGTCGGTGGATCAGCCGGTCGTGCGCCCAGGCGAGCGCCTCTCCGTCGATATTTTCCTTGAGCAGGCCTTCGCGCATCATCAGGCCGAGCGAGGTCTTGGCGCGGCGCCACGGCTCGTCGGCGCGTTTGTAGACAATGTGGCGGATGTCGTTGAGCCGCCCGGGATTGGGCGGGCGATCGGCGGCGAGCCAACTTTCGCGGCTCTGGCCGCCCTTCCATGTGCGCGTCGTGAAGCCGAGAATCTCGGTCTTGACGCCGCAGCGCTCGAGCGTGCGCGCAAGGATGTCGGCGCTGATCGCGGCAATGGCTATGGGGCGCCCGCGCATCGAACCCGAATTGTCGATCAGCAGCGTGACGACGGTGTCGCGAAAATCGGTATCGCGCTCGATCTTGTAGCTGAGCGACTGGCCGGGCGAGACGATGACGCGCGCGAGGCGGGCGGCGTCGAGCAGCCCTTCCTCCTGGTCGAAGTCCCAGGCGCGCGATTGCTGCGCCATCAGGCGCCGCTGGAGCCGGTTGGCGAGCCGAGTCACCGCGCCCGACAGGTTGGTCAGCTGCTGGTCGAGATAGGTGCGCAGCCGTTCGAGCTCGTCGGCATCGCACAGGTCACGGGCCTCGACGACCTCGTCATAGGCGTCGGTCCAGATGCGGTAGTCGAAGTCGGGAACGTCGCCGGTCGGGTGGTTGGGCCGTACGGGTAGCATCGCATCGTCGCCCGATTCGCCGATATCGGCGTCATCGTCGTCGCCGAGCTCCTGGCTCGACTGGTCCTCGCCTTCGTCGGACTGGTCGCCGTCCATTTCGGGGCGTTGCTCGGACTCGCCCTGGCCTTCGTCCTCGCTGGCATCTTCGTCGCCGGCGTCTTGCTGCTCGTCGTCGGTCTCTTCATCGTCCTCGTCGCCCGCCTCGTCGGCATCCTCGTCGCCGAGCGTCAGGTCGAGTTGGCGCAGCGCGGCGCGCGCGAACTCGGCAAAATGGGCCTGGTCGTCGAGCGCGAGACCGAGATTGTCGAGCGCGGGACCGGCGCCTTTCTCGATCCGGTCGGCGACCATCAGCACGCCCTCCAGCGCAGCGGGCGGGATCGGCTCGCCGGTCAGCCGCGTGCGCAGCATCAGTTCGAGTGCGGTCGACAGCGGGACGGTCTCGCGCGACGTGGCGCGCGCGATCGGGTCGGTCCGGATGCGCGCGTCGAGTGCCTTGGCCAGGTTGTCGCGCATCCCGGCATAGCGCCGCGCACCGAGCGCCTCGACGCGGGCGCGTTCCATCGCGTCGAAACACGCCGCCGATACCGGATCGGTCGGACGGTGGGCGCTATGGACTGCGGCGTCGTGATGACGCAGGCGCAGCGCCATCGCATCGACCTGGCCACGCGCCTCGGCGACCTGGTCGGCGGGCAGGTCGCGCGCGGGCATCGGAACCTTCAGGTGCAGCCCCGATTGCGACGGTGCGTCCGAACTGTAGGCCAGCTCGATCTCGGGCCGATGCGCGATCGCCCGCGCCGCGCCGGTCAGTGCGGATTTGAGATCGTCGAGAGAGGTGCGTTCGGTCACGACAGCAGGGGGCTATTTCGCCCGACCGACAACGCTTTCGGGCAGGTCCTCGCCGAAGACGCGCTGGTAATATTCGGCGACGAGCATGCGTTCGGCCTCGTCGCACTTGTTGAGGAAGCTCAGCCGGAAAGCGAAGCCGACGCTGCCGAAGATCGTCGCGTTCTGTGCCCAGCTGATCACCGTCCGCGGGCTCATCACCGTCGAAATATCGCCCGCCATGAAGCCGGCGCGAGTCAGTTCGGCGACCTTGATCATGTCCTCGACGGTCTTGCGCCCGTCCTCGGAATCGTACTGG
>CAZHWG010000175.1:0-4479 GCA_964535925.1 uncultured Sphingorhabdus sp. | reverse complement strand
CGGCGCAATCGCGACGCGCAGCCAGGTCGCCCGGCTCGAGGCGGGCAAGGTCACACCCGAAGAGTTCGATTACTGGGCGCTCAAGGAGGATTTCGGACCCGCCGGACGCCGCGCGTTGCAGACGTTGCGTGCCAGCAAGGACGCGCGTGTCGCGGCGGCGGCCAAGGCCAGCAATCAGGCCGATAACCGCTACCAGGCCCAGAACGCGGCGCGCGCCCGGTCGCGTATCGCCCCGGTCCGGCGCAACCTCAGGATGGCCGACGGCTCGCGACCGAGCGACGCGCTCGTCAAGGCGACGGCGCAGGAATATGGTCTATGCGCCGAGTTTCCTTGCATAGCACTGCCGGTCGAAGGCGGTCGCTTCGTGGTGGTCGGTCAGCGTTACGAGGAGGGACCGATGACGCGAGAAATCGTCGATCCGGCTAAAACCGCTGCTGTTGATGCGGTGTCTGTTGAGGAGGCTGTTGAGCAGGCTGTTGGGGAGGACGAGTCCGCACCGCTCGATCCGGGTGCCCGGGTCGAAGTCCGCCGGATCGAAAGGAAGCAGGTCTTCGTCGACGGCAAGCCGGTGGGCGAGCCGTTCGAATAAGCGCCCCGTCACCGATCCGCGCGCTTGATGCTGCATCGCGGCGATGCTAGCGGCGCTGCGACACTGTCGTCGCCTCAAGCTTCAGGATTGCCATGTCGGTTGACCTTCCCACGGTAAAGAAAATCGCCAGTCTTGCGCGCATCGCGATGGACGATGCCGAGGCTGCGGCGTTGCTGCCCGAACTCAACAACATCCTCGGCTGGGTCGAACAGCTCGGCGAGGTCGATGTGACCGGCGTTGAACCGATGACCGCGGTCATCCCCAACACGCTGCGGCTGCGCGACGATGTCGTCGATGCGAACTCGCTGACCGGCGGCGGCGTGCGCGACAAGATCCTCGCCAATGCGCCCGCGCCCGAGCACGGGTTTTTCGGCGTCCCCAAGGTAATCGAATAATGCCAAGTTCCGATAACAGCGCGCTGACCGACCTGACGGTCACCGAAATCCGCGACGGCGTTGCCGACGGCAGTTTCACCGCGCGCGAAGTGGCCGAGGGCTTCAACGCCGCGGTCGCCGCCGCAAAGCCGCTCAACGCGTTCATCGTCGAGACGCCCGAAAAGGCGCTCGCCGCCGCCGACGCGGTCGATGCCAAGCGCGCCAAGGGCGAGAAACTCGGCCTGATGGGCGGCGTGCCGATCGGGATGAAGGACCTGTTCTGCACCGAGGAGGTCCAGTCGACCGCCGCGAGCCACATTCTCGAAGGCTTTGTCCCGCAGTACGAAAGCACCGTCAGCGCCAAATTGTGGGCGGCGGGCGCCGGGATGCTCGGCAAGCTCAACATGGACCAGTTCGCGATGGGGTCGTCGAACGAGACGAGCTTCTTCGGCAACGTCATCTCGCCGTGGCGGCGCAACGACGGCGGTAATACCGACCTTGCCCCCGGCGGATCGTCGGGCGGCAGTTCGACCGCGGTGTCGGCGCGCATCGCGCCTGCCGCGACAGGGACCGACACCGGCGGATCGATCCGCCAGCCCGCCGCCTTTACCGGCATTTGCGGGATCAAGCCGACCTATGGTCGCTGCAGCCGCTGGGGCGTCGTCGCCTTCGCCAGCAGCCTCGACCAGGCCGGGCCGATGGCGCGCACGGTGCGCGATTGCGCGATCATGCTCGAGGCGATGGCGGGCTTCGATCCCAAGGACGCGACCAGCCTCGACACGCCCGTCCCGCACTGGGAGGGCGCGCTCAACGGCGACCTCAAGGGCAAGCGGATCGGCATCCCGCGCGAATACCGGATGGACGGCATCGACCCCGAGATCGACAAGAGCTGGGAAGCCGGCAAGACGTGGCTGCGCGAAGCCGGCGCCGAGATCGTCGACATCTCGCTGCCGCACACCAAATACGCGCTGCCCGCCTATTACATCATCGCGCCCGCCGAAGCCTCGTCGAACCTCGCGCGCTATGACGGCGTGCGCTACGGCCTGCGCGACCTGCCCGAGGGTGCCGGACTGCAGGACATGTACGCCGCGACGCGCGCCGCGGGCTTCGGCCCCGAGGTCAAGCGCCGCATCATGATCGGCACCTATGTCCTCTCGGCGGGCTTCTACGACGCCTATTACACGCAGGCGCAGAAGGTCCGGGCGTTGATCGCGCGCGACTTCGAGCGCGCCTGGGAGGCATGCGACCTGATCCTCGCGCCGACCGCCCCGAGCGCCGCCTTCGGCCTCGGCGAAAAGAGCGACGACCCGATCGCGATGTACCTGAACGACGTCTTCGCGGTGCCCGCGAGCCTTGCGGGTCTCCCCGCGATGAGCGTGCCGGCCGGGCTGAACGGGCAGGGGCTTCCGCTCGGCCTGCAGATCATCGGCAAGCCGCTCGACGAGCAGGGCGTGCTCGATGCGGGGCTCGCGATCGAACAGCGTGCCGCGTTCGATGCGCGGCCGCAGGAGTGGTGGACATGAGCGATTACCGCATCCAGGGCGAAACCGGCGACTGGGAGGTCGTGATCGGCCTCGAGGTCCATGCGCAGATTGCGACCAAGGCGAAGCTGTTCTCGGGCGCGTCGACCGAGTTCGGCGCCGAGCCCAATACGCAGGTGTCGCTGGTCGATGCGGCGATGCCGGGCATGCTGCCCGTGCCCAACCGCGAATGCGTTCGCCAGGCGGTCCGCACCGGCATGGCGCTAGGTGCGAGCATCAACAGATATTCGCGCTTCGACCGCAAGAATTATTTCTACGCCGACCTGCCGCAGGGCTACCAGATTTCGCAGCTCTACCACCCGATCGTCGGCGAGGGGCAGATCACCGTCAGCCTCGACGAGAAGAACCCCGATGCGGCGACCAAGTCGATCGGCGTCGAGCGCATCCATATTGAGCAGGATGCGGGCAAGCTGATGCACGACCAGCATCCGACGATGAGCTATGTCGACCTCAACCGCTCGGGCGTCGCGCTGATGGAGATCGTGTCGAAGCCCGACATGGCATCGCCCGCCGAAGCAGGGGCTTACGTCCGCAAGTTGAGAGCGATCCTGCGCTATGTCGGGAGCTGCGACGGTAACATGGAACAGGGTTCGATGCGCGCCGACGTCAATGTCAGCGTGCGCAAGCCGGGTGACGAGCTGGGCACGCGGACCGAGACCAAGAACGTCAATTCGGTGCGCTTCGTCCAGGCGGTGATCGAGCAGGAGGCCAAGCGCCAGGTTGCGCTGATCGAAAGCGGCGGCACCGTCGTCCAGGAAACGCGGCTCTACGATCCCGACCGCAACGAGACGCGCTCGATGCGGTCGAAGGAAGACGCGCACGATTATCGCTATTTCCCCGATCCCGACCTGTTGCCGCTCGAGCTCGACGACGACTTCCTCTCCGAATGCCGCGCCAGCCTGCCCGAACTGCCCGACGCCAAGCAGGCGCGCTACGAGAGCGTGCTCGGCCTGACGCCTTACAACGCCGCGACGCTGATCGCCGATGCCGACACCGCGCGCTGGTTCGAGGCGCTGATGGCCGAGGGCGCGCGGATCCAGGGCAAGGACGAAAAAGAGGTCGCGACCGCGAGCGCCAACTGGCTGCTCGGCGAGCTATACGGCGCGCTCAACCGGCTCGGCCTGTCGCTCGCCGACAGCCCGGTCTCGCCCGAACGCGGCGCCGAGCTGATCGCGCTCGTCGCCGACGGGACGATTTCGGGCAGCATCGCCAAGCAGGTGTTCGAGATCATGCTCGAAACCGGCGACCCGGCGGGCAAGATCGTCGACGACAAGGGCCTCAAGCAGACCAGCGACACCGGCGCGATCGAAGCGGTTGTGGCGAAGGTGCTCGCCGAGAATGAAGACAAGGTCGCGCAATACAAGGACGGCAAGGAAGCGTTGTTCGGGTTCTTCGTCGGTCAGACGATGAAGGCGATGCAGGGCAAGGCCAACCCGCAGGTCGTCAACGAGATCCTGAAGGCCAAACTCGGCTGAGGTTATTCGACCGAGCTGCCGATCGGTTCGTCGAGATTCGACTGGAGGACGCCGCCCTGGCCAACGCTGGGATTGGCGCGATCGTCGGAGTCGCCGTGGTCGGGGTCGAGTCCGTCGGGTTCGCTATCGGTCGCAGGCATCTCGTCGGGTCCGCGGCCCGGTTCGTCGATATCGGGGCCGTTGGGCGTGATCTCTGGCGGTTCGCGCCCGGGCGCTTCGTTCGGCACCGGCTGCGCCGGCGTTTCGGGCGGCGATTGCGGCTCGATCGTGTCGGGGTGCGGGATCTGCGGTTCAATCGCAACGGGTTCGACCATGTCTGTTTTCCTTTTGAACGCTGTACCCAAACTACGCACGAACCGGCCAAGACGTTCCGCCGGAGCATAGCGACAGCTGGCCTTGTCAGCCAAGGCTTTCCTGATATAGAGCGCCCCCGCCACCGGCGGTGACGCAAGCGGGCGTGGCGGAACTGGTAGACGCGCTTGGTTTAGGTCCAAGTATCG
>CAZHWG010000174.1:0-4485 GCA_964535925.1 uncultured Sphingorhabdus sp. | reverse complement strand
CTCTTCGATCGCCGGGCGCAGCTTGGCGATCGCCGCCGCCGATTCGCGTTGCTGCAGGCGTTCGAGCGCCTGCGGGATGATCTCGGGATGGTCGAGGATATACGCCTCGACGACGGTCTCGATCTCGGCGCGGCGGCCCGCGTCGATCGCCGCCAGCGGGCTGCCGCTGTCGGGCGCGGTTGCAACGACGCTGCCGGTCGATGCGTCGCGGCCCCAGAAGGCGCTCCCGGCGAGGATCGCGACGACCAGCACCGCGATGATCGCGAGGCCGATGACGATCCGCCGCGTCGGGGGTTCGGCGTCGCCGCTGGCGACCTCGGCTGCGTCCACTTTCGTCGTTTGGGGCGGTTCATCGCCGCTCGGTGGCGCCACCGCCGCGCTTGCCGCGCGCTTGGGCTTGTGCCCGCGTGATTCGGATGCAGGCGACGGCACTTCGACAGCTTCGGGCGCAACCGGTTCGGCTTCGCCCGCGCCGTCGGACGCGATTGCGCCCGCATCGCCGAAATCGCCGAACAGCGGCAGGTCGCCCGCGCGGTTCTGCGCGGCGGTTGGGCTATTCGCATTCTCGTCGGCGACGAGCCGGTCGAGCGCGCTGCCGACGACCGGTGCGGCGGGCTTGGGCGGCGCGACGCGCGCGATCACTGGACGCGCGGCGTCCTTCGCCCCGCTGGCGATCTTGCCGCCCTGCGTCCGCGTCGCCGCGACCGAACTGTCGAACCCCTTGCGCGTCGCCGCGCGCGTTCGCGCCGCGGCGCTTCCGATGGCCCCGCCGGCCTGCGATCCCGCCTTGCCGATCGCCGCGCCGCTCGCCTTGCCCGTGGCGATGCTCGCCTGCGCGATCGCCTTGCCGGCCTTGCGCGTTTCGCGCGAGACTGCGCCCGCCAGCGTCCGCGCCTTGTTGCCCAGCTCCAGCGCCGCGACGCGCGCAGGGACGTCGGCGCGCTCGCCCAGCCGAATCGTCGTCGCGGCAAAGCCCGCCCAGCCGCGCTTCAGCCCGGCGAGCGTGTTGGCGACCAGCGGGGCGACCACGGGCGCGCGCTGCTCGGCGGGCGCCGCCGGCGCGCGCTTGCGCGATGAAGGAGTAGGTTTGCGCTCCGCGTCGGGCGCCGGCGCGGGGCTGTCGTCCGCGGGGCTCACGGCTGGCGGGCCGGGTGCGGCGCCCTTGTCCTGGTCGTCGTCGATCCCGTCGAGCCAGGGTCGGTAATACTCGTCTTTGCCGCCCGCCATCGGGTCCCCCGTCTCGCCGGCAACAGTGCCGCCCTATCTGCGTTTCTTGCCCGTCTTTTCGATCTCGGCGCGCGCGACATACGCGATGTCCTGCGCGCGCAGCCAGTCGGGCGCATTCGGATCGATACCAGCCATTGCCACTTCGGCATAGCGCAGCGCAAGCGGCCACTGCTGCATCAGGTCGAAGCGTTCGGCGCTGGCGAGCGCGGCGCGCGGATCGTCGCCTTCGCGCGCGTAGACCGTGCCCAGCTGGTACCAGGCGAACGGGTTTTCGCGGTCGCGTGAAACCGCCGCGCGCAGGACCTGTTCGGCCTCGCCATAATATTGCGGATCTTCGGTCGCGATCAGCGCGTGGCCGAACATCGACGCGATCAGCGGCTGCGATCCGCTCAGCGCGGTCGCCTTGCGCAGCGGCTCGATCGCTTCGACCGGGCGCCCCGATTCGAGCAGCACCTGCCCCTCGAGCTCGAGGAAATAGGGATTGTCGGGCTGGGCCGCGATCAGCGCCTCGGTCTCGGCGAGCGCCTTTTGCGGATAGCTCGACTTGTGCCAGGCGAAGGCACGGGCATAGCGCGCGGGAATGCTGGTATCGCTCTCGGGATACTTCCTGAGCGTACGCGTCGGCTCGTCGACATAGCCGGCAAGCTTCGCCTTGACCCGTTCGAAGCGCTGTTCGAGCGAGGAGTCGACCGGCTTATCATAGGCCGGGTCGGCCTTGATTCCGGCTTCCAGCCGCGAAATGCGGTCACCCGACAGCGGGTGGGTGTAGGCATAATCGATCGTCCGGTCGACGCCGGTGCGAAACTCCTGGCTCTGCAGCGTCTTGAAGAAATCGATCATTCCCTTGCCGCTGATCCCGGCATTGCGCAGGTAGCTCGACCCGGCCTGGTCGGCCGACGATTCCTGGACGCGCGAATAGGCGAGCAGGTTGCCCATCGCCGCCTGCTGGCCCATCGCCATGACGCCCGCGCCCGCTTCGCCTGCGCCCGCCGCCATCAGCGCCACGCCGGCGAGCAGCGACAGCAGCGTGATCTTGGTCGCCTGCGAATAGCCTTCGTTGATGCGGATCGCGTGGCCGCCGGCGATATGGCCGAGCTCGTGCGCGATGACGCCCTGGACCTCGTTGACGTCGTCGGCGGCGGAGATCAGCCCGCTATGGATATAGACGTTCTGCCCCGCGACGACGAAGGCGTTGATCGACGGATCGTCGATCAGGATGACCTCGACGTTCGCCGGGCTGAGGCCTGCTGCGGTAATCAGAGGCTTGGAAATATCGGCGAGCAGCGCCTCGGTCTCGGCATCGCGCAGCACCGACTGCGCGCTGACCGGGCTCGCCATCAGCGACAGGCAGGCGAGCAGCGCGAGCAATTGCGCGAAGTGACGGGCGAGCGAGGGGGCGCCGCGGCGAACCTTTGTCGATGATGCAAAACTCATCGTGGCGATGTGCCGCGCGGCGCATGAACCCGCGATGAAATGGCGCGACGGCCCGATCGCGCAAAAGCATGCGGGACGCTGCCGAGGCAGCGTCCCGCATGATCGTTGAACCAGGGCTGCGTCCGACACGCCTGCATTGCCGACAGGTCGGACGCGAATGCCATATCAGGTGCCGAAGGTCCGCTGCCACCAACCGCGGCGGCCGCCTTCGCCTTCGCCGTCATCGCTGTCACCGGTCTTGCTCTCGGGCTTCGCGCTGGCCGCGGGCTGTGCCTTGGCCTTGCTCTTGGCCGCGGGCTTGCGCGCGGGCTTGGCCGGAGCGTCGGCCTTGGCGTCAGCCTTCGCCGGTTCGGTCGGCTTGGCCGCGGCCTTGGCGGCGGGCGCCTTGGCCCTGCTCGCCTTGGCAGGCGTGTCTGCCTTGGCCGGGGTTTCGGCCTTGGCCGCGGCTACCGGCTTGGCAGCAATGCTTTCGCCTTCGCCGGTTGCCTCGGCCGCGACCTTGGGCTTGCGGGCCCGCGGTGCGCGTTTCGGCTTCTCGGCGGGTGCCTCGGCAGGTGCCTCGGCCGTGTCGGCAGCCGCGCTTGCGGGCGCCGCCGTCTCGGCCTTGCGGGCGCGGGGCCGACGACGCGTCTTGGGCTTGTCGTCTTCGCTGCCTGCGGCGTCGTCATTACTGGCGGCCGGGGCAGGGGCTGCGCGGCTGTCGTCGCTGCGATCGGGCTTGGCATCGCTGCCGAAGGCATGGCCGTCGGCCTCGTCGCTGCGCGGAGCGCGATTGTCGCCCGCACCTTCTCTGGCACCGTCGCGCGCTTCGTCGCGCGCGCCGCCACGCCGGCGACGTCCGCCGCGGCGTCCGCGCCGCCTCTTGGGCGCGCTGCCGTCACCCTCGCCGTCGTGGTCGGCGCGCGGTGGACGCTCGCCGCGGTTGTCGTCACCCGACGCTTCGCCGCTTTCGGCCGTCGAGGCATCGGCGACGCGTTCGGGCCGATCCGAACGATCGCTTTCGCTGCGTTCGCGTTCGGGCCGTTCGGAGCGGTCGCCATCGGGGCGATCGCCGCGCGAACGATTGCGTCCGCCGCGCCGCGAACGGCTCTTGCGGTTGCGATCGCGGTCGCGGCCGCCCGAGTCGCGATCGGAGTCGTTGCGACCGCTCTCGGCGTCCTCGTCCTCGTCGTCGCCGTAATCGGGTTCGTCCTCGATCACGTCGTCATCGTCGTCGACCAGCGATTGGAAGCTCGGCATGTTCTCGGGGCGCGGCCCCGACACGTCGATCGTCATCCGCGCGCCTTCGGTCTCGCCGTCGGGCAGGATCTCGACCTTGACGCCATAGCGATGCTCGAGCTCGGCGATCTCGTCGCGCTTGGTGTTGAGGACGTAATAGCTCGCTTCCTGGCTTGTGCGCAGCGACAGGCGCGTGCCCTTGCCCTTGGCGGCTTCCTCCTCGAGCAGGCGCAGCACGGAGAGCGCCGCCGACGAGGCGGTGCGGACGAGGCCGGTGCCTTCGCAATGCGGGCATTCGCGCGTCGATGCCTCGAGCACGCCGGTGCGCAGGCGCTGGCGGCTCATTTCCATCAGGCCGAAGCCCGAGATGCGGCCGACCTGGATGCGCGCGCGGTCGTTCTTGAGCGCGTCCTTCATCGCGCGCTCGACCTTGCGGACATTGCCGTTCGATTCCATGTCGATGAAATCGATCACGACCAGCCCGGCCATGTCGCGCAGGCGCAGCTGGCGGGCGATTTCCTTGGCCGCTTCAATGTTGGTGTGGAGTGCGGTCGCCTCGATTCCGTGCTCCTTGGTCGAACGGCCCAAGTTGATGTCGATCGAGAC
>CAZHWG010000173.1:0-4516 GCA_964535925.1 uncultured Sphingorhabdus sp. | reverse complement strand
ACTGGCGTCGCGTCCTGCCGGGCGACACCTCGCGCAATATCTGGCACAATTACCTGCCCTATTCGGCCTACCCCAAGAACATCAATCCCGGCTCGGGCTATCTCGTCAATTCGAACAACACGCCGTTCGTCGCGGCCGGTCCGGGCGACGAGCTCGACCCCAGGGCGTTCTCTCCGCTGATGGGCATCGAACTCGACATGACCAACCGAATCCGCCGCGCGATCGACCTGTTCGAGGACGTCGACGGACCGGTCACCTGGCCCGTCCTGTGGCGGATCAAATACGATACCGGCTACAGCCGCGAGAGCTATGCCGGCGCATGGATGAAGGCGCTGCTCGCGCTCGATCCCAGGGGCGACAGGCGGCTTGCCAAGGCGCAGGAGCTGCTGGCGCAATGGGACTGGAAGCTCGACGGCAAGGGACGCGGCGACGCGCTCGCTCTGACCGTCCTGCGCCCCGCGATGCGCAAGTCCTATAACCGCGAAACGCCGCCCGACGCGCGCGAGGAGCTGACCGCCGCCGCCGACCACCTGGCGACGACCTTCGCCACGCTCGACCCGCCGCTCGGCACCGTCTTGCGCCTGCGCCAGGGGCCCGAGGAAGGCCGGATGAAGGGCAGACCGATGATCGACCTGCCGTTCGACGGCGGCTCCGACACGCTGCGCGCGGCGACGTTATGGAACGTCGATCCCGACGGGCGCTATTCGGTCTATCACGGCGACAGCTTCATCATGGCGGTCGAGTGGACCAGGGACGGCAAGGTCCGGTCGCGCTCGATCCAGCCGTTCGGATCGGCGACGACACGGCCCGACAGCCCCTTTTACACCGACCAGGCGCAGCTGTTCGTCGACCACAAGACCAAGCCCGTCTATTTCGACGCGGCGAGCCTCAAGGGCCATGTGTCGAGCGACAAGCGCGTGACCAACGCGGCGCAATAGCGCCGCCGCAGTTCCCGGCTACAGGCTCGCCAGCGCGCGGTTGTTGAACTGGCCGGGGAATTCTCGCTTGATCTCGACCTTGCGTTCGATTCCGGCGATGATCTTTTCGGCGAAGTTCTTCCCCGCGAGCTTGTTGCAGGTATGCAGGTTGCCGGGGCTGAACACGTTGACCTCGAGGATCTTGTCGCCGACGATATCGATGCCGACAAGGAACATGCCGTCGGAGATCAGCTTGGGCCGGATCAGCTCGGCGACGCGCAACTCGATCTCGCCGACCTCGGCCTTGACCGCCTTGCCGCCGGCATGGATGTTGCTGCGGATGTCGTCGGGCGACTGGACGCGGCGCAGCGCGCAGAACTTCTTGTCGATGCTGAGCGGCTCGCCGTTCATCATGAACAGGCGGATGTCGCCCTTGGTCGCGGCCTTCACATATTCCTGCGCGATGATGTAGCCGTCGCGCTCGATCGCCTCGATCATCTGGTTCATGTTCGACGCCGACTTGCCGTCGACCTTGAACACGCCCGACCCGCCCGAACCTTGCAGCGGCTTGAGGATGATGTTGCCGCCGTGCTTCTTGGCGAATTCCTTGATGTCGGCGGGATGCTTGGTGATCAGCGTCTCGGCGCGGACTTCGGTCGGGAAGCTCTCGAAATACATCTTGTTGATCGCGCGGCCCAGGCTGTCGGGGTCGTTGAGCACAATGACGCCGCGCTTCACCGCCTCGCGCCCGAACAATATGCCGGCATCCTCGGCCCAGGGACGGTCCTGCGCATCGTTCGACGGGTCGCTGCGCAGCATCAGCACGTCGAGTTCGGCGATGTCGAGCTTGCTCGTCTTGTTCGCGACCTTCTTGAGCTCGGCGAAGAACTCGGTGTGGTCCGCGTAGCCGCCCTTGGGCGGGGTCGGCGCGGCGCGGACGTGGACCGACATGTCGCCGCCGGGTTCGAGGACGAAATCCTCGGGCGTCAGGTAATAGACGTCATGGCCATGCGCGGCGGCCTGCGCGGCAAGCACGGTGGTCGCGTAATTGGGATATTCGTCGGCCATCGAGTTGACGAAAAAGGCGATTTTCATGGATGCGTTCCAATCATAGGAGCGAGGACAAGGAGGGGTTTTGGCGGAAGGCCGCGATCCTGCCCTGGACGTCGTCGCGCGTCAGGAAGGCGGGGGTGAAGAGCGGTTTGCGCAGCAGCCCGCGCAGCGCGAACTCCTCGATCACCGCGATATGTTGCGGCGCGATCTTGCCGTACCAATAGGGCGTCAGGTCGCCGCCCGCGGCGACGAGGTCGAGCACGGTCTTGAACCCGCGCAGGTAGATGACGTCCTTGGCAAAACCGCCCGAGCGATAGATGCGCGCGGTGATGTTGAACGCGCCGCGCGCCGAAAATCCGTGGGTGTCGTGGAGCAGGCGGAAGCAATCGACGAAGCTCGCGCCCGATATCATCGCATCGACCCCGACGACCCGCGCGGCGAGCGCGCGCAGCCGCGCCCAGGTCAGTCCGCCGACCGCCCATTCGGCGAACACGCCGAGGCCTTCCTGGACGCCTTCGTACTGGGCAAGGCCGGTGCGGAACATCGCCAGCCCCTGCTGCGCGCCGTTGACCCACGTCAGCGCATGGATGCTGATCTCGTGGTGAAGCAGCGGCTCGAGCCGGTGTGCGGGCATGTTGGTCGCGGTCGAGATCAGCACCTTGTTGCCCGACACCATCAGCCCGGCGGCGATATCCTCGCGCAGTTCGACATCGACGTCGAAGCGATCGTCCTCGGCGCGATAGGCGTCGACCAGCGAACGCGCACCGCGTTCGACCGCGTAGCAATCGACGCTGCCGGGGCAGTGATCGGTCTTGGGCCGCCTGCTCGCCAGTATGTCGATCGCCGAATCGCGCAGCTCGCTCTCGACGGTGCCGTAAAGCAGCATCGAGGCATGGCGGAAATTGGGCGTGTTGCGCGCGGCCAGCATCGTCAGCTGGTAATCGACCTCCTGCCGCTTTTCGGAAAAGAGGTTTTCGAGCATCGGCGCCTCGACGCTCTTGAGGTCGATCGCATAGAGCGCGCGCTTGGCGAGGTCGGGATCGACCGTCAGCGGGCGATAGCGGAACCCGGGCGTCGCCTCGAACCCGCCGTCGCTGAACTTGGCGAACGCCTTTTCGGTGTTGATCGGCGAAACGCTGAGCAGGAAGTCATAGCTGCGACAGATCTCGTCGAGCTTGCGGTCGGCCGACTTGGCGGCATCGATGAACGAACTGCGGCCGAGCGCGCGATGGTGTTCGGGGGCAGTCTCGCCGGCCGCTTCCATGAACGCCTTTGCCGCCTTCAACAGCGCGTCGAAGATCTCGATCGACAGGTCGTGGAACAGCTGCGGATAGATGCCCTTGCCGTCGGGACGCTGGTAGTTTTGCGGCAAGGCGAGCGATAGGTGCGAGAGCCGGTCGTCCCCGGCGACGATCGCCTCGATCCCCGGCTCCCAATGCTGCGGCACATCGCGTTCGACCTTGCAGTGGCGCAGGTCGACCTTCACCTTTTCGAGCGTCGCGGCGAGGCTGTCGGCGGCGGCACGCGCGGCGGGATCGTCGCTCGCGCCGATCGAGGCGGTGAATTCCGGCAGCTTGGCCGCCTTGGCCGCGACGCGTTCGTCGGGTTCGCGATCGTAGACCGAGATCAGCAGGATGCGCTTACAGCTCTCGGCCTGGTGCGCGAGAACCGAACCGATCGCCGCGAGCGCGGCCTCGTCGTCGATCCCCTCGGGCCAGACGGCATAGGCCGAACTCGTCACCGCGATCCGCTTGGCGAGGCTGTCGGGCTGTTCGGGGTCGAAGCGGTTGAGGACGAGGAAGGGCAAGGGCCGGTCGATATGGATCCGCCCTTCGCATCCGCAACCCTGGCGCAGTGCGCCGGTCGGGCCGAATTCGGGTACGAAGCCTTCGTCGGAAGACCCGCCGCCTTGGTCGGTGTCGCTGTCAGAGAGCATCGAGACGGTCCCGTGCAACCTCGGCGGCGCGCGCGATCAGGCCCCGCATCGCGACCAGCTCGGCCGGGTCGGGCGTCCCGGTCCATTCGTCCATGAAGAATTTCTTGAACTCGATCGCGATCGCGCAGCCGACCTGGGGGTAGCGCTCATGAACGAAGCGCGTCTGTTCGCCCTTGCCCTGGAACGCGACGTTTTCGCGCACGTCGAGGCGGCGACCATTGAAGTCGAAGTCGCGCATCGCCTCGATCACCGGGTCGAGCACGGGCGCCCAATACGCGCGCGGCATCGAAAACGTGCCGATGTTGATGTCGGGCGCGCCGTCCTGCGGCGTCGGGTCTGCCTCGGCGCCGCCGCGCCGGTGGTTGTAGCTGTGAACGTCGAGCAGGACGAAACGGCCATGATGTTCGGCGAGGTCGTCGAGCAGGCTGCCGAGCATCCGGTAATAGCTCGCATGCAAGCCGAGCGAGCGCGCGACGAGATCGTCGGCAGGGGGCGCATGCCAGACGTCGAGGCCCCAGGCCATATCGGGCGTGCGATAGATCGCGCTGTCGGGGCCGCGGTTGAGATCGAATTCGAACCGCGACCGCGCCGCCACGATATGCGTCGCGAC
>CAZHWG010000172.1:0-4523 GCA_964535925.1 uncultured Sphingorhabdus sp. | reverse complement strand
GCAGATTGAAGTCCTGCGAGGACCGCAAGGCACGCTCTATGGTCGCAACACGATCGGCGGCGCGATCAAGTACGTCACGCGACCGCTGTCGCAGGATCCCGAATTTCGCGTCCGCGCGACCTACGGCACCTATAACCAAGCCGACCTCGTCGTGTCGGGCAGCGTTCCGCTCAGCGACATGGTCCGCGTCGGCGCATCGGGCGCGCGCCTTTCGCGCGGCGGTTTCGGCGACAACCTCAACATCGATGGTATTGAAAACTACAACAAGGACGTCTGGGCCGCGCGCGCCAGCTTCGAACTCGGCGGCTATGGCGAGCCTGTGCTCATCCGCGTCTCGGGAGATTACACCAAGGACACCTCCGATCCGCGCAACGGCCATCGCCTGATCGTCGGGTTGCAGTCGGGCGCGCCGATCCTCGACAACGTCTTCGACACGCGCGCGGGCCTGAACAATCCGAAACAGGACGTCGAGGCGTACGGCGTCGCGATGAACATCTCGGCCGACCTTTCGGATACGGTCACGCTGCGTTCGATCAGCGCCTGGCGCAAGGATCGCTCGGCCACGCCGATCGATTTCGACAGCCTTCCCGCGGTCGATGTCGATGTTCCGGCGATCTACACCAACGAGCAGCTCAGCCAGGAATTCCAGCTCCTCTACCAGGGCAGCCGGCTCAACGGCCTGGTCGGCTTCTATTATCTCGATGCCAAGGCTGCGAACGTGTTCGACGTCCTGCTCTCGACGACGCTGCCGACCCTGAACGCCGCCACCGAGGGTGACGTTCGCACCGAGACATGGTCGGTGTTCGGCGACTTCACCTTCGACTTTACCGATCAGCTCGCGCTGTCGGTCGGCGGCCGCTACACCAACGATAACCGCCGCGCCAAGGTCCTGCGTCAGACCAAGTTCGGCACCTCTGCGGCGTTTGGCGGCACCCCCTTCCTCCTTGGGACGACGTCGAACTTCAACGGCGAAAAGACCTTCAAGGAGTTCACCCCGCGCGCCTCGCTCAGCTTCAAGCCGAACCGCGATAACCTCGTCTATGCCTCCTATTCTAAGGGCTTCAAGGGCGGTGGTTTCGATCCGCGCGGGCAGAGCACCCAGGCGGCCGACACCGATGGCGACGGCATCCGCTCGGAAGCCGAGATCTTCGACTTCTTCCTGTTCGAGCCCGAAAAGGTCGACAGCTATGAACTGGGCTATAAGGGGTCGCTGTTCGACCGGAACCTCACGCTCGCGCTGACCGGCTTCTACGCCGATTACAAGGATGTGCAGATTCCCGGCTCGGTCGGTTGCATCGTCGGCGGCCTGCCCACCTTCTGCGGCGTCACGACCAACGCGGCAAAGGCCGACTTCAAGGGCGTCGAGGCCGAAACCGTCGCCAAGCTGGCACGCGATTTCGCCGGCATGGGCTCGTCGCTCACCTTCACCGGCACGCTCGGCTATATCGACGGCCAGTTCAAATCGTACATCGTCAACGGCGTCGACATCTCGGGTCTGCGGCGGATCCAGAACACGCCGAAATGGACGCTGTCGGGCACGCTCGGCGCGGTCGTCCCGGCCGCTGGCGGCCTCGTCAATGCGTCGGCCGGCGTCTCGTATCGCAGCAAGACCAACCAGTTCGAGCTGCCCAGCCCCTATCTCGACCAGAAGGGCTACGTGCTGTTCGACGCCAATCTCGTCTGGACCGATGCGAGCGACCGCTACAGCATCGGCATCCACGGCAAGAACCTGTTCGACAAGGAATACATCACCTCGGGCTATCAGTTCATCGCGACCGCGGCCGACGGCACGCCGACGATGGTCGGCGGCAATGTCGTCCCGACGCTCGGCAAGGAAGGCATCGTCACCGCCTTCTACGGCAACCCGCGCCAGGTGTTCGTCACCGCCGGGCTGAAGTTCTGACGCCAACGCGTCGGATCGTGGCTAGCGCGGCGCCCGGCGCCGCGCTAGCGCGCCCCGCATGACCGCTCCCGCATCCAGCTCGCCCCTCGGCCCGACGTCCGGCATCGCCGTTCCCGGCCGCCGCCTCGTCCTGGCGATGCTGCTCGTCGTCTACACCTTCAACTTCCTCGACCGGCAGATCCTCTCGATCCTTGCCGGACCCATCCAGGCCGATCTCGGCTTCAGCGACACGCAGATGGGCGCGCTCGGCGGGCTCGCCTTTGCGCTGCTCTATTCGACGATGGCGATTCCGCTCGCGCTCGTCGCCGACCGCACCAGCCGCAGCTGGACGATCGCGATCAGCCTCGGCGTGTGGAGCGGTTTTACCGCCCTGTGCGGCCTCGCGACCAGTTTCTGGCAGATGTTCCTCGCGCGCGTCGGCGTCGGCGTGGGAGAGGCGGGCGGCGTCGCCCCCAGCTATGCCCTCATCGCCGACTATTTCCCGCCGCAGAGCCGCGCCCGCGCGCTCGCGGTCTATTCGCTCGGCATTCCGCTGGGTTCGGCCGCGGGCGTCCTGTTCGGCGCGCGCATCGCCGCCGCGTTCGACTGGCGCACCGCGTTCATCGGCCTCGGCCTCGCCGGCCTCGTCGTCGCGATTCCCTTCAAGCTGATCGTCAGGGACCGCGCCAAAGCCCAACCGCGGCCCGAGCCACTCACCGCTGACGCTGCACCCGCCCGCGTGCCGCTCACCGCGGTCTTTCGCACCCTCGCGCGCAAGAAGAGCTTCTGGCTGCTCAGCCTCGGCGCGGGGTCGAGCTCGCTGTGCGGCTATGGCCTCGCCTTCTGGCTGCCCAGCCTGATGCAGCGCAGCTTCGGGCTCGATCTCGTCGCGACCGGGCAATTCATCGGCGGTATCCTCCTCATCGGCGGCGTGGCCGGCGTCCTCGCGGGCGGCTGGCTCGGCGACAGGCTCGGCGGCGGCGACCGCGCGATGTACGCGCGCGTCCCCGCGATCGCCTTCGTGATGGCCGTGCCGCTGTTCGCCGCCGCCTTCCTCTCGAGCAGCCCGGCGGCCGCCTTTGCCTTCGCCGTCGTGCCGCAGGCGCTCGCCTATGTCTGGCTCGCCCCCGTCATCACCGCGATCCAGCACCTCGTGCCGCCCGAACAGCGCGCCACCGCCTCGGCGAGCTTCCTGTTCGTCAACAACGCGATCGGCCTCGGCCTCGGCACGCTCGTCCTCGGCGCGCTGAGCGACGCGATGACCGCGAGCTACGGCGCAGAGGCGCTCCGCTACGCGATGCTCGCCGCGCTCGGCTTCTACCTCCTCGCCGCGCTGCTGATGGCGCTCGGCGCCACCGCGCTGCGCAAGGACTGGGTCGAGGGCTAGGCGGCAAAAACCGCTGTCCTACAATTAACCGGATAGGTTATACCGCCGCCCCGATTCACCGGAGCGCGCGCTCGAAGGCGTCGCCTGGCCCGTCTTCGGCGCCCACGGCCAGATTGGCGAGCGCACCGTCTACACCGACCGCCTCCTCATGTTCATGCTGCGCCACCGCCTGTCCGATCGGTTCGGCGCGCTGAAGCCGCTCCCGCTCGGCACCAGGTCCCCCGAAACGATCGCCCGCGAGGAGGCCGAGGCGGACGAGGCCGAGGCGAACTCGCTCAGTTTGTTGGGATAAGCGCGAGCCTACTCCTCCCCCATCCGCAACGCAGCGATAAACGCCTCCTGCGGTATGCTCACGCTACCATACTCGCGCATCCGCGCCTTGCCCTTCTTCTGCTTGTCGAGCAGCTTCTTCTTGCGCGAGATATCGCCGCCATAGCATTTCGCGGATGCCGGGCCCGCGCACAGTGGCCGGCCAGGGCATTCAGAATACGATGAAGGATCGAACGAAGGCGCGCGCGGCGGAGCCGTCGTCGCCCTCCCCATACGTGCCGCGGACGCAGTAGATCTTGTTCCCTTTCGCGGCGAAGCGGACCAGGTCGTAGATCGTGCCGGAGAACTCCTTGCGCTTGGTGAGAACCTCGCCGCCGAGGCCGCCAGATACGGCGATGCTCTGCTCGCTCACGATCTCGTCACCGGCGATGCACTCGCTCCGGGCGTCTCGCAACACGGCCGGCAGATCGTTGTAGACATAGCGGTCCGGCAGGGTCTGCGCCGCCGTGATATTGTAATAACCGCGACCATCGTGTTGATCCCAGGCAACGGCGCGATGGACCCAGTCGGGCATCTCGCCATCGAGATCCTCCCTGTCCGCGTCGCCCGGGAAACTGATGGAAAATCCCATCAACGGATCGCGGACCGTCTCCGCATGGGCGGCAGAAAGGGGCACCACCATGGCCATGCCCAGCGTGAGTGCGGCAAACGCCGTCTTGCCATTGTTCATGATCGAATTCCCTCCCACATCAAGGTCATGGAACTCGATCTGTTCCGCCGCGCGCCCGCTGTCAATTCGTAAAAAAGATCCGGAAGCAGCTGCGGCTATTCTTCGCCCATCCTGAGCGCAGCAATAAACGCCTCCTGCGGGATGCTCACGCTCCCGTACTCGCGCATCCGCGCCTTGCCCTTCTTCTGCTTATCCAGCAGCTTCTTCTTGCGCGAGATATCGCCGCCATAGCATTTCGCCGTCACGTCCTTGCG
>CAZHWG010000171.1:0-4525 GCA_964535925.1 uncultured Sphingorhabdus sp. | reverse complement strand
CGGCGCGACCAAGTCGCGCGTTGGGCGCTTCGAGCTGGCCGACGGCGGCACGCTGTTCCTCGACGAGCTCGGCACGCTGTCGATGGGCGCGCAGGAACGGCTGCTGCGCGCGGTCGAATATGGCGACGTCACGCGGATCGGCTCGTCGCGCCCGATCAACGTCGATGTCCGGATCGTCGCCGCGACCAACGACGACCTGCCGGCGATGGCGGCGAACGACCGGTTCCGCGCCGACCTGCTCGATCGTCTGTCGTTCGAGGTGATCACGCTGCCGCCGCTGCGCGTGCGTGACGGCGATATCGAGGTGCTGGCCGATTATTTCGGGCGGCGCATGGCGAGCGAACTCGGCTGGGAAAGCTGGCTCGGCTTCGACGATGTCGCCAAGGCGAAGATGGGCGCCTATCCTTGGCCGGGCAACGTGCGCGAACTGCGCAATGTCTGCGAACGCGCGGTCTACCGCTGCGGCGAGCCGGGCAAGCCGGTCCGGCACCTGATCTTCGATCCGTTCGATTCCCCGTGGCGCAAGCTCGCCGAGCCCAAGCCAAGCGAGGAGACGCCCGCGAACGCTGCCGAGGCCCCAGCCCAGCCAGCCGCCGCGCCCGAGCCCCCGCTCGTCGTCGACGACCTCAAGTCGGCGGTCGAACGCTATGAAAAATCGATCCTTGAAAGCGCGCTCGAACGCTGCCGCTTTAACCAGCGCGCCACCGCCGACGTGCTCGGGCTGAGCTACGACCAGCTGCGCCACGCGCTCAAGCGCCACCAGCTCAACTGACCGGGCCGCTCATCTTGACCGTTTCGGGGCACGGCGTCATTACGCAGGCGATAATCGGGGCGATTAATCGCCCTGCGATGGGACCAGCTGGCGACCTGCTGCGTTAATCATGGTACGCCCCCGACAAACACCCTCCAGAGGAGACTGACTATGGCTTTCGAACTTCCCGACCTTCCCTATGCCAAGACCGCATTCGGCGAGATCATCTCGTCGCAGACCTTCGATTACCACCACGGCAAACATCACAAGGCCTATGTCGACAAGACCAACGGCATGCTTGCCGATGCGGACCTCGAGGGCAAATCGCTTAGCGAAGTAATCAAGGCGGCCAAGGACAAAGGCAACAAGGGCCTGTTCAACAACGCCGCGCAGGTATGGAACCACAGCTTTTACTGGCTCTGCCTCACCCCCGAACAGAAAAGCCCCTCGGGCGAGCTCGCCGCGCGGATCGACGACGATTTCGGCTCGCACGACGAATTTCTTGCCAAGTTCAAGGAAGAGGCGGTCGGCCATTTCGCCAGCGGGTGGGCATGGCTCGTGCTCGACGGCGACACGCTGAAGATCACCTCGCTGCACGACGCCGACAGCCCCGTCGCGCACGGCATGAAGCCGCTGCTGACGCTCGACGTGTGGGAACACGCTTATTATCTCGATTACCAGAACGCGCGTCCCGACTATGTCCAGACGCTGCTCGAAAAGGCGATCAACTGGGAATTCGTCGCCAAGAACCTCGACGGCGACGGCGTCAGCCGCGCCGACCAGAAGGGCTGAACGACCAAGACTACGGGATTGAAAGGGGCCGCAGCGATGCGGCCCTTTCTACGTCTGGTCGCCTGACTCTACTACGAGGCCATGGCGCATCAGCATCGGCACGTTGGCGATTGCGAACACCATCGACGCGGCGGTGATGCCCCAGACCTTGATCGTCAGCCAGGTGTCGAAATCGAATGCCTGGCGCAAAACCTCGTTGGTCCCCGCCATCGCCGCGAAGAACAATGCCCAGTTGCGCGACAGCAACATCCAGCCACTCTCGTCGAGGCCGTCATAGGCCGCCTGAAGCAGGTATTTGAGCAGCGGTTTACCGCGCAGCCAGCCGATCCCGAGGATCGCGGCAAAAAACACGTAGATGATCGTTGGCTTGATCTGGATGAATTTCTCGCTGTGGAAATAAATGGTCAGGCCGCCGAAAAACAGCACGAGGATCGCCGACAGCCAGAGCATCGGCGAAACACGGTTCAGCTTCCATTTCGATACCGCGACGGCAATGATGATCGCGACCATGAACGCCACCGTGCCTTTGATCGCGGCAGCGGTCGGGCCGAACGCGGTATCGCTGTCGCTGAATTTGAAGACGAGGAAGAAGACGAGCAGCGGCCCGAAATCGATCAGGAAGGGCAGCAACCCGCCGTGCGTCTTTTTTTCGGTCACGACGGTGGTCTGGGGAATTTCTTCGCTCATTTACAGGGTCCTTGGGACATTATTCGACATTCCCTGCGATCGCGTCAGCCAACTGGCGCGGGTCGAAGGGGCGGAGGTCATCAAGGCCTTCGCCGATTCCGATGGCATGGATCGGCAGGCCGTATTGTTCGCTCGCGGCGACGAGGACGCCACCGCGCGCGGTACCGTCGAGCTTGGTCATGATCAGTCCGGTGACGCCGGCGAGTTCCTTGAACGTCGCGATCTGCTGCAGCGCGTTCTGACCGTTGGTCGCGTCGATAACGAGGATGACATCGTGCGGCGCCTCGGGGTTGAGCTTGCCGAGCACGCGGCGGATCTTGGCGAGCTCGTCCATCAGTTCGCGCTTGTTCTGCAGCCGGCCCGCGGTGTCGACGATGAGGACGTCGATCCCGGTCGCGGTTGCCTGCTTGACCGCGTCGAACACGACGCCGGCGGCGTCGCCACCTTCGGGGCCCGAGACGATCGGCACGCCCAGTCGCTCGGCCCAGATCCTGAGCTGGCCGATCGCGGCGGCGCGGAAGGTATCGCCCGCGGCGAGCATGACGCCGTAATCGAGCTCCTGGAAATAATGCGCCAGCTTGGCGATCGTCGTCGTCTTGCCCGAGCCGTTGACGCCGATGACGAGGATCACCTGCGGGCGCGGGAAGGCGTCGATGTCGAGCGGATCGGCGACGGGGCCGAGCACAGCGGCGATCTCGTCGGCGACGACCGCCTTGACCGCGGCGGTGTCGGCACCGCGTTCGAAGCGCGTCTCGGCCAGCCTGTCGCGGATCCGCGCGGCCATCGCCGGACCGAGATCGGACATGATGAGAATGTCCTCGATCTCGTCGAGCGTCGCGCCTTCGAGGCGGGTCTGGCCAGTGAGGACGCCCGACAGATTGTCGCCCAGCCGGTCAGACGTGCGCTTGAGTCCGCCGAACAGGCGTTCGCTCCAGCTCATGCGGGCACAGCCTGGAACATGTCATGGGTCACGGAGGTGAGGGTCACGGGCAGGATGTCTCCGGGGCGATGGTTCAAAGGGGTCGCGGCGAGGCGCGCCTTGGCAAAATTGCCAAGGTGGCCGCTCTCGCCGTCGCTTTCGATCAGCATGTCGTGGCGCGATCCGACCAGCGAGGCGAGCCAGGCGGCGCGCCGCTCGGTCGAGCGCGCGCGCAGCTGCGCCGCGCGGCGCTTGACCGATGCGTGATCGACCTGCGGCATCCGCGCGGCGGGGGTGCCGAGGCGCGGACTGTAGGGAAAGATGTGGCCGTGGACGATGTCGCAATCGTCGATCAGCGCGAGCGAATTGGCGAACATCGCCTCGCTTTCGGTCGGGAAGCCGGCGATGATGTCGGCGCCGATCGCGATCTCGGGGCGCGCGGTTTTAAGGCGTTCGACCATCGCGACCGCGTCGGCACGGCTGTGGCGACGCTTCATTCGCTTGAGGATCATGTCGTCGCCCGCCTGGAGCGAGAGATGGAGGTGCGGCATGACGCGCGGCTCACCGGTGACGAGGTCGAACAGCAGCTCGTCGATCTCGATGCTGTCGAGCGACGACAGGCGCAGGCGCGGCAGTTGCGGGACATGGCGCAGGATACGCTCGACCAGCGTGCCGAGATTGGGGGCGCCGGGCAGGTCGTGGCCGTAGCTGGTAACATCGACACCGGTCAGCACGATCTCGCGATGCCCTTCGTCGACGAGACCCGCGATCCGGTCGATCACCGCGCCGGCGGGAACCGAGCGGCTGTTGCCGCGGCCGTAGGGGATGACGCAGAAGGTGCAGCGATGATCGCAGCCGTTCTGGACCTCGACGAACGCGCGCGTGTGTTCGGCAAAAGCATGCGCGAGCTGCGGCGCTGTGTCGCGCACCGCCATGATATCGGCGACGCGAACACGTTCGCTGCCCGCCAGCCAGTCGGTCGGCGCGGCTTTCTCGCGATTGCCCGCGACGATGTCGACCTCGGGCATCGCGGCGAAGGTGTCAGGTTCGATCTGCGCGGCGCAGCCGGTAACGACGAGGCGCGCATCGGGCCGGCGGCGGCGCGCGCGGCGGATCTCCTGGCGCGTCCGACGGACCGCCTCGGCGGTGACCGCGCAGCTGTTGATCACGATCATGTCGCTTGCGCGGCCGCCGAGCGCTGCCGCGATGCCTTCGCTTTCGGCGATGTTGAGACGGCAACCGAGCGAGATGACTTCGGCGGCGCTCATCCGAACCTGCCCCAGTCGGTCTCGCCGTCGAATACGCGCGTTGCCGGGCCGGTCATGCGAATTTGCTCGCCGGGCGCCCAGCCGATGACGAGATCGCCGCCGGGCAGG
>CAZHWG010000170.1:0-4576 GCA_964535925.1 uncultured Sphingorhabdus sp. | reverse complement strand
CGTGTGTCTTCAGGTCCAGGCCACCCGCCTGCAACTGGGCGGCAGTCAGCGACTGGTTGATGTCGGTTTCGCGCAGGCGGGGTAGGCCGGTGGCGACCTTCTGCTTGGCACGCGAAGCGTTATCGGCGAGCGACAGCGCGATCTGGCTCACCCGCATATGGGTGATCGCCAGGTTGCCGAGCTCGATCCCGCCTAGGCCGAGCGCCATGAGGATCGGCAGCATATAGGCGAATTCGACATAGGCGAGCGCCGAGGTGTCGCGCCGTAGCGCGCGAAGGCGTTCCAGGGCGCGTGACCAACGGGTCATGGGCACACCGACGTCGCCGGGCGTGCCGCCTGGCTGCCGAACGGCTGGTTGCGCAGGATCGTCGTCGCGGTAAGCTGGCGACCTTTCTGAAAATAATTGTTCTTGTACTGCATGTTGAGCAGGCTCCAGAGCGGGAACATGCTGTCGAAGCTTTCGGTCACGGTATAGACGACGACATCGTCGGCGCCGCCGAGGCCGCTCGCACCGCTGTCGGCATCCCACTTGTTATTGCCGTTGACGTCGGTGAAGCATTCGGTCGTATCGTATTTCGCATTGCCGTTGGCATCGACGAAATCCTCGGGCGTGCCGACAACGTCAAAATTCTCGTAGTTCTTGCGTGAAAAGGTAACCACCGCCATCTTGTTGACGTCGTGGATGCGCGCGGCGACGGTCGCATCAATTGTGGACTGGGCAGTCGCACCCGTTTGCAGGCCCGCGTTGCGTCCCGCGTTCTGCACCGCGCCTTCGAGAATGGCGTGGTTGTAGGCTGCGTAGCCGATATCGAAAATGCCGAAGATGAACATGAAGAAAATCGGCCCGATGATCGCGAATTCGATCATCGACGAACCGTCCTCGTTGGCGCCCAGGCGTCTGGCGAAAGCCCGCAGCGCGCTCATTTGTTGAGCCTCAGATCGGCGATTTGCGAAGCGATCGCCTTGAAAGCGTCCTTCAGCGTCGCTGTGCTCGACGATTCATAGGCGCGGTTGTCGCTCGAGCATTTGCGCAGATTGTCCGTCATGCCGGTGCCGAAACTGACCGTCCAGACCATGTAGCCCTCGGCCTTCGCGGCCTCGCACGCGGCGAGAAAACGGTTCGAATGGTAATCGCTCAACGTGCTGTTGTTGGTGCCCGAAGGTGCCACGCGATTGTCGTACAATTCCTGACCATAGGACGAATACGATGTCGTCGTCGGGGCCATTTCGCCGTCGGTCATGAAGATGATGTGCCGGCTGATCGATTTGGTTATGCCGTCATCGACGATCGACTTGAAGATGCCGCGGGGACTGCCGAGGCGCGCACCCCAGATCATGCCGATATCGTGATAGGTCGATCCGGCTGGCTGAAGCGCGTCGAGATAGTTCGTCAGCCACGTCGGCACCGTCGTCGCACTGACCGTATCGACCGCGGTGAATGCGCGCATCGTTTCGGGGCAGTTGGCGTTGACGCTGTTGAGCGTGGTCGTCGAATCGACGCTCGTGAGGTAGTTGTAGCGATAATATTCGACATGATCCCATAGCGGCTTCCATCGCGTGGCGTCGCTGGTGGGGGCGCTGTTGATGTCGAGGTCGGTTGCGCCCGCAGGGACTGGCGACATCGCAAAGTTCCGGACCGTCGCGCGCTCTTCGATGCAACCTTCCCAGTTGCTCGTTGTCGATATGATGCCATTCGCGCCGGGTGCGGTGAGCAGGTCGACGGGATCATATACGCCGGCCGTCGTCACCGTGCCCGCAGTGCCTGTGGCGATCTGCGTGCTGCCGGTCTTGATCCCGGCGGTCGAGATTGGATCGCCGGTGTAACGCCACTTGGTCCAGGCAAAACCGCCGACCACATAATTGACGTCGCGGTCCTGGTAGGTTCGACGGCACGAGCGCGATCCTCCGCTGGTGTCGGGCGCACCCCAATATCCCCATTCGGGATTGAAATAGATCCGCTCACGCACGGTGCCGGGCTTCGAACCGCTGAGAATAAGGGGATTCGTGCCCGCGGACGGATAGTTGTTATCGGCGTAATCGTTGCACTGGCTGCTCGAGATACTGGCGCCGCTGTTATACACCTGCTTCTGCGATGAACCGACGTTGGTCGTCGAGGTCACCGTGTAGACCGGCGTATCGTACACTGCGAGGCGCGTCTGATAGAGGCTGCTGCTCGCCAGGTAGCTGGTCGGGAACTGGCCCGCGGCAATCAGCCCGCTGACATTGACCGAAGAACTGTAGGGGACGAAGCCATAGCGGATCCGCGTCTCGGTGTCGTTGGTCACCGCTGCCGCAATCGTCTTGTGAAAATCGGCGACCGCCTCGCGGATGCCCGCAATGCGCGAGCCCGAGCCGCCACCACAACTGCTGCTGCCATCAGGACACCAGGCCATCGACCCGGTCGTATCGAGGACGAACATGATGTCGGCGTTGGCGATCTGCAGTTCGGCGCTGCACGTTACTGCCAGGTCGAAATTCTGGTAACCGAACGTCTTCATGATCAGCGTCGGCAACTTGGTCGACGCGGTCCCGTTGACCTGGCCGTCGGAGTTTGCGGCGGTGCTGAAGCTCGTATTGGTGACCTTGACGCCGTCGCCGTTGAAGTTGAAATTGAACATCGTATCGGCCTTGGCCTTGGCCGCCGCGTCATAGGTTCCGATCTGCCCCATCGCCTTGCGCCCCGCGAGGACGCCGGCATCGCAGGCCGATTGCAGCCGCGTCTTGACCATGTAGGCGCGGCTCATATCGACGCCCGAACCGATCATCCCGATCATCGGGAAGAGCAGGAACGCCGTGATGATGAGCGTGTTGCCGCCTTCGTCGCGAACAAGGCGGCGCATAGCGCGAACGGTCTTTTTCAGCATCTGGATCATTTGGTCCCTGAACCCCTCAACGCTGGGCGGCTGTGCCTAATCCCACTTTCGTGCCATGACCCATAGTGCGCGATGGTTCATCGCAGCCTAAACGGTGTGGTTAATGACAACTCAACACGAACCCGTGTCCTCTCAGACCCTCCCGGAAGTGCGGCCTGACGTGGTCGCGCTCGACAATCCAGTGCTGCTCGCGATGGTTTCGCCCGCGAAACGGCAACCGCTGGCGGCGATCGGGGCATTTGACCGGGCGATGGCCGCGACAGTTGCACGCGCCAGGGGTGGCGATGCGATCATGGCCCAGTTGCGGCTGGCTTGGTGGCGCGGCGAGATCGCCGTACTGGCGACACCCAGGCGACGACCCGATCCGGTGCTCGCCGCGCTCGCGCAGTCCGTTCCCGCCGACAATATCGCGGCACTGGCCGAGCTGGTGGATGCCTGGGAGAGGCTCCTGCTCGCCCAGCCGCTCGATAGTTCCGCAGCGATAGCCCATGCTAAAAGCCGTGGCGCCACGCTCGCTGCACTCGCCGGCGTCATCTTCGATCCCGCCGGCCCCGATCGGCAAGCGATCGGTGCATGCTGGGCTGCGGTCGACCTTGCGACCCATATCGACGACGAAGCGATCAGGGCGGCGCTGTTCAAGCATGCCGAGCAGTCATACGCAGACAGCCACAACGCTCCCCGTGCGCTGCGCTCGCTCGCCGGATGGTCGCGCCGGATTGCCATGCGCCGCGGCACGCCTTCCCGCCTGCGTGACCAGCTCTACTTGTTGCGCATGGGGTTGATCGGTCGCTGAAGCGGCTTGGCATCGACCGATGATTTGCATAGCATCGCGTCCTATCGAGACGGGAGGCGACGATGGACCGGACGATAGCGGGAGCGATCGCGGGGATCCTTTTGCTCGGAGGCGGGCTATTTGTTTGGCAGGCGACGAGCCAGGACGCCGACCCGCTCGCCGCTGCACCGCCCGCCGAGCGAAGCACGCCGACGCTGCCCGATCCGCCCGCCGCTGATACGCCGAGCCGCGGCCCGGCCCCTCCGCCGCCTCCAGAAGCGAAGAAGGCGACGCGTGAAGAGGCCCGGTTCAATCGTTACGACCGTAACCGCGATGAGGCGATCAGCCGGATCGAACTGATGTCGAGCCGGACCAGCGCGTTCAAGAAGCTCGACAAGGACGGCAACAACCTGCTGACCTTTGAGGAATGGGCGGTGGCGACATCGGACCGCTTCGCCGGCGCCGACGCCAATCGCAATGGCCTGCTGACCCGCGCCGAATTCGCGACCACCGCGCCCAAGCGGAGCGCCCAGCCGAAGTGTCGCTGCTAGGCGGTCACCAACGTGGTTTCAGCGATCCAGTCGGCCAGGTCGGCGCGGGCGCGTGAGGTATAGGCCTCCTTGCGCTGCTTTTTCTTGACGTCATGGAGCGGGGGGAAGAGCCCGAAGTTGACGTTCATCGGCTGGTAGCTCGATGCATCGGCGCCGCCGGTGATATGGCCAAGCAGCGCACCGATCGCGGTCGTATCGGGCGGCGAGGGCAGGGTGCGGCCCCGTACCTCGGCCGCCGCGAAACGTCCCGCCATCAGGCCGACCGCCGCGCTTTCGACATAGCCTTCGCAGCCCGTGATCTGCCCGGCGAAGCGGATGTGCGGCGCCGACTTGAGGCGGAGTTTGCCGTCGAGCAGCTCGGGCGAGCGGATGAAGGTGTT
>CAZHWG010000169.1:0-4596 GCA_964535925.1 uncultured Sphingorhabdus sp. | reverse complement strand
CTGCTTCCTCGGCCAGTGCGAAGGGGTGGATGATCCCCATCCGGTTGACGATCCGGTTGGCGATCTTGGTCGCGATGATCTCGCGCCGAAGCCGGTGGTCGTCGATCGCGTCGGCGAAGCGGTCGCGCATCTCGAGCGGGAAGGCTTCGCGCAGCTCGGACTGGAGCGTCGGGTCATCGGGCAGCCGGCTCGCCTCGATCGCATCCTGCAACGCCAGCTTGGCGGTCGACAGCAGCACCGCCAGTTCGGGCCGGGTCAGACCGTGCTCCTCCTGACCGCGGCGCAGCAGGACATCGGACGGCGCCAGGCCCTCGACCTTGCGGTCGAGTCGGCCCGAATTCTCGAAAATCTCGATCAGCCGCACGTTCGAAGGCAACGCCTCGGCACCGCCCCGTTCGGCGATCGACAGCGCCAGCGCCTGCAGGCGATTGTCCTCGAGGACAAGCGCCGACACGTCGTCGGTCATCGCGGCAAGCAGTTCATTGCGCCCGTCGAAACTGAGCCGGCCATCGAGCATCTCGCGGTTGAGCGCGATCTTGATGTTGACCTCGTTGTCCGAACAATCGACTCCCGCCGAATTGTCGATGAAATCGGTGTTGATCCGGCCGCCGGTCGCGGCGAATTCGATCCGCCCGTCCTGCGTCACGCCGAGGTTGGCGCCTTCGCCGATGACCTTAGCGCGCACTTCGTTGCCGTCGACGCGTAGCCGGTCGTTGGCCGGATCGCCGACCTCGACATGATTTTGCGTCGAAGCCTTGATGTAGGTGCCGATTCCACCGAACCACAACAGGTCGATCTCGGCCTGCAAAATCGCCGAGATCAGTGCGGTCGGGTCGATCTCGTCGACCTCGAGGCCGAGCATCTCCTTGACCTGCGGGGTGAGCGCGATGGTCTTCGAGTGGCGCGAATGGATCCCGCCGCCCTTCGAAATCAGCTTTGTATTGTAGTCTTCCCAGCTCGATCGCGGCAACGCGAAGATGCGCGCGCGTTCGGTCCAGCTCTTGGCGGGATCGGGATCGGGATCGAGGAAGATGTGACGATGGTCGAACGCAGCGACGAGCTTGATCGACTTCGATAGCAGCATGCCGTTGCCAAAGACGTCGCCCGACATGTCGCCGCAGCCCGCCACGCGCACGGGGTCGCTTTGCACGTCGATGCCCATCTCGGCGAAATGGCGCTGGACCGACAGCCATGCCCCCTTGGCGGTGATGCCCATCGCCTTGTGATCATAGCCGTAGCTGCCACCGCTCGCGAAGGCATCGCCGAGCCAGAAATTCTGTTCGAGCGCGATCGCGTTGGCGACATCGGAAAAGGTCGAGGTCCCCTTGTCGGCGGCGACGACGAAATAGGGATCCTCGCCGTCACGCGTGACGACGCAGCGCGGATGCACCACCTCGCTGGCCTCGATATTGTCGGTCACCGACAGCAGCGTGCGGATGAATATCCGATAGGCCTCAGTACCTTCGGCGATCCAGCCGTCACGGTCGTCCTGCGGGTGGGGCAGCTGCTTGGGATAGAATCCGCCCTTCGCGCCGGTCGGGACGATCACCGCGTTCTTGACGCGTTGCGCCTTCATCAGGCCGAGCACTTCGGTGCGGAAGTCGTCGCGCCGGTCGGACCAACGCAGGCCGCCGCGGGCGACCGGCCCGGCGCGCAGATGGATGCCCTCGACGCGCGGCGAGTAGACCCAGATTTCGCGCCACGGCAGCGGCTTGGGCAGGCCCGGAACGCCCGCGCTGTCGATCTTGAAAGCCAAGGCTTCCTTGGCTGCGGGAGCAAAGGCGTTGGTCCTCAGCGTCGCCTCGATCAGCGCCTTGAGCGTGCGCAGGATCCGGTCGTCGTCGATCGCGGTAACGTTGACCAACGCGGCCTCGATCGCGCTGGTGAACTTGGCAGCATCCTCAGGCGAGGCGTCCTCGGGATGGTGCATCGCGGAGAACAGGCCAACCAACCCGCGCGTGACCTGGGGCGCACTGCGCATGGCATCGACCACCGTGCCCATGCCATAGGCCATGCCGGTCTGGCGCAGATAGCGGAACCAGGCGCGCAACCAGACGATCTCGCGCGGCGCAAGGCCCGCGTCGATCGCCAGCCGGTTGAACAGGTCGTCTTCGGCCGCACCAACCAGCACCGCTGCGATCATCGGCTCGATGACGTCGGCCCTCGCCAGCAGCGATTGCGTGTCTTGCTCGGCGTCGCGCTCGAGCAGGAAGTCGTGGATATAGCCGTGCTGGCGATCGGACAGCGCGGTCGGCACTTCCTCGATCACATTGAAGCCGAAATTCTCGAGCGCGGGCACCGCGTCGGACAACGGCATCGAGCCCGACAAATTGTAGACCTTGAGCCTGACCTGGCGGGCGCGGTCGCCCTTGCGGCGATAGAGACGGACCGTCCGCGGCGACAGGCGCGTCACATCGCGCAAGCGCATGATGTCGCGCGCGGCCTCGTCCGACCCGTAGCTGATGCGATAGTTGGCCGGGAATATCTCGGCATACTTGCGGGTCAGGGCGGCGGCGCGCGACGTCTCGCCGAGTTCGCCGAGCTCTTCCTCGACACCGGGCAGCCAGCCGCGGACCATCGTTTTCAACTGGTCGTCGAGCGCCGCCGCATCGGGCACGACACCGCCATCGCGCAGGTCGAGCGTATAGCGCAGCATTGCCGCCGCGCCGTCCTCGAGCACGATATTCCAGCTGATCACGCTGGCCTTTGCCGCGGTCGTCAGCATCGACTGGATTGCCATCCGTCGGCCGGTCGATACTTCATCGCGCGGCAGCCAGACGAAGGCGAACAGATGCCGGCCGAGCGCGCCTTCGACGAGGAACAACTTGGGTCGCGGACGGTCCGACAGCGACATCGCGGTCATCGCGAGATGTTCGGTCTTGTCGGCTTCGAGCGCGACCATCATGTCGTGCGGCAGCGCTGTCAGCGCGTGTGCGAGCGCCTTACCGGCATGACCGGCGGGATCGAAATTGAAGCGCCGCATGACGTTGCTGAGTCGGGCCCTGAGGACCGGGACGTCGGCCGGCGGGGCCGACATCGCAGCGCTCGTCCACAAGCCGGCGTGAATCGACAGCGCATCGACGTTCTGTCCCTTGCCGGTTTGCAAGGGCACGATGATGAGGTCGACCAGGACGCGCCGGTGGACGTTCGACACGAGGTTCGACTTGATAATCAGTGGCGCTTCGCCACCGTCGTCGAACCATTTGAACGCCGCCGCGATCGTCTCTCCGGCGAGCAACGGGCTGGCGGTCGTCCTGGCGATACCCAGCGGGTGGCTCTGCTCGTTCTTGCGTGAGCGGCGCTCGTGGCCGATCTGCGTCAGGTTGCGGTCGAGAAACCAGGCGAGCAGCGCGGAGCCTTCGCCCGACGTTCGCTTGATGTCGGCGGCGAGTGCGTCCTGCATCGCCGGCCAATCGGCGACCGCGGCACGGACATCGCGCAATCCGGCGGCGCGCGCGGCAGCGAGCGTCTTGCGAACGCGCGCATCGGCGCGATCCATTTCCATGTAGATGATCGATTCGCGGATCATGCCCTTGGCGGGCTTGTGGTCCTCGCACGGCTCGCAATCGATATCCTGCATCACGCCCTTGGCGTCGCGTCGGACCGAAACGACCGGATGGATCACCCGGTCGACAATGATATTGTGTGCGCCGACGATGCCCGCGGTCGAATCGACAAGGAACGGCATGTCGTCGTTGATCACCACCAGCCGCATGCGCCGACGACGCCCTGCCGCCGCCATCGGTTCGAGGAGGATCGAGGCCGTGCCCGGTTTGCGGGACTGGGCCGCGCGTGCGACGACCCGTGCCGCCTCGAGCCGCGCATCGTCGTCGAAACCGTGTTCCTCGCCGGGAAGGGCTGCGGCCCTCAGCGCGGTTTTGACGCTGGTGACGAGCGGATCGGCCGCACCATCCTTGCCGGGCGCCGAGCTGCCCGCCTTGTCGTCGGTCGCAGATTTTGCGGAAGAGTGTTTTTCGGCGCCTGATGCGGCGTCTTTGGTGGTGTTCGGCATATGGTCAGAAGGTCCTGCGTCACTTGGCTCGGGCTGACAGCCGAACGACATGCGCCCGGCTTGCTGGTCACGTCGGCGCTATGCGCTTTTCACCAACGCGGCTCAAGCCCCGCTAACGATCCGGCCGACGATAGGTTCAGTTCGGTCGCCAACGCTACGGCTCAACGCGCAGCGGCAGCCTTGATCATCGCCCGCTTGGTCAGTGCGGCGTCGCCATCGACCGCGCCGACGATCGCGAGAGTTCCGTCGTCGTTCCGCCGTCCTATTAGGACGACGAATTCGGCGTCGCGGGCGTCATGGTCGGCCGAACCGAAGCTGTCCGCCGCGCGCAACGCGTCGCACGCAGCTGCATAACGGTCGTCGGCGCCGTCGCCCTTCCGCCGGCCACGGATATCGCGCACCAACCCCTTGAGACCCCCATCGTAGCGCGACAGGTAATCGCCGAGGTCGCCGCGCGCGAGCCCTGTCTCACGCGCATGGGCAAGCGCCGCGGCATATTCGGTCACCCGCGTCTTGTCATAATCGGCGCCAAAGACGAGCTTGACGATCGGTGTCATCGGCGCGCGCGCCTGGACCGACAGTCC
>CAZHWG010000168.1:0-4601 GCA_964535925.1 uncultured Sphingorhabdus sp. | reverse complement strand
CGCTTGCCAAGCTCGTTGCGCAGCGACGAGCCGAGGATTGCGCCGAGTTGGTCGCGCAATTTGTCCTCGGTTTGGATCGTCGTGTACATCTTTGCCGGATCGACGATGCGAAAGCGGGCGAAAGCATCAACCTGGAGTCGCAACTGATCGGTCGACAACACCTGCTGGCGCTCCATGTTCACGCCGAGCACGCGCTTGTCGATGAACTTGATCTGCTCGACGAAGGGAATGCGCGCAATCAGGCCGGCATTGGTCGATCCGAATGGCTGATCGGGCTTAAATGAATTCACTACCCCGGTGATCGTGCCATAGCGTAACAGTAACGCCTGCTTGTCCTCGGGCACGATCGAAAAGGACATGCTCGCCAACACCGCGAACGCCAGCGCGATCATACTCGTGCGAACGGGGTTTTCGGTGATCTGTGTGACGATGCTCATTGTGCGGCTCCTTCGGTCACCGAGACTTCGGGGGCCGCCTTGGCGCGGCGACGCAGTTCGGGAAGCGGCAGATAGCTCGTCACGCCGCGAGTCTCGACAATCGTCTTGTCGACCTTGCCGAGAACGAGCTCCATCGTGTCGTAATACATGCGCTTCTTGGTGACGTCGGGCGCGAGACGGTACTGCTCATAGACCTTATTGAACGCAGCCGATTCACCGCGCGCCTGTTCGAGAATCTGCTGCGCATAGGCGCGCGCATCGTTCTGATACGATTCGCGCTGCTGTTTTGCCGCGTTAACCTTTTTGAACGCTTCGTCGACTTCGGCCGGCGGATCGGCCTGACGCAACTGTATGCCGTCGATGCGGACGCCCGATCGATACTGGTCGAGAATCGTCTGCATGCGCTGCTGGACCTGAGCCTCGATGTCCGAACGCCCCGATGTGATCGCGCTGTTTAGCGAAAAATTGGCAACCGTCGCGCGCATCGCACTCTCGGCGACTTCGCCGATCGTTTGCTCGGGATCTTTTAGCTGGAAGAGAAACAGTTCGGGGTCCTTGATCGACCAACGCACCTGATAGGCAAGGTCGACGATATTCTGGTCGCCGGTCAAAACCAGGTTTTCCTCGTTGGGCTGTTCGGATCCAATCTTGAGTTCGCGAATGTTTAGCGTATCGATCTTCTCCATCTTCTCGAAAGGTGCTGGCAAAGTCAGCTGGATGCCGCCCGGGCCAACGGTCCGGGTATAGGAACCCAGCCGCGTGACGACGCCGCGTTCGGCGGGCTGTAGCATGTGAAAGCTGCTGAAGACGATCCAGATCGCGACGAAGCCGATGATCCCATAGAGCCAGAGCGGCCGGTCGCCGGGAAGTCGGGGACTACCGCCACCACCTCCGCCGAAGCCGGCACGGCCGCGCCGGAGCAGTTCGTCGAGCGCCGAGGGTCCGCGCGCGCCGTCGCCGACCGGGCGCGGGCCGCCTGTCGGTTGCGCCCACGGATTGCGCGGCCCCTTGGGCTTGGGCGAATCGTCGTCGCCCCCGCCCCATGGACCCTTTTCCACCGCGAAAATATTGCCCCGCGGCACTGGGCCGCTCGCTGTCAGTCGGCGAACCGCCCGTTGCCAAAAATTCTTCATTCCTCCGTTATAGGTTGCATGGCCCGCGAAAAACAGTGCCATTCGCGGAATTCCCGACTATTCGCCTCGCCATGACCCAATCAGAAATGATCGCGGCGACCGCCGCCCGTCTGTCGCAAGGGCGCGCTGCCGCCGTTCGGCTCAAGGATTCAACGCTCTCGCTGGTGTGCGACGTCTCGGGGCTCGACGAGTCGGCCCGCGCCGAGATGGTCGGACGCCTCAAGGCCGAGCTCGGCGCACTCGAAGGCGTCGACGAGGTTCGCATCGCCGAGACCAGCGAGCGTAGGGAGCTGCCGATTGTCGCGGTCGCCAGCGGCAAGGGCGGGGTCGGCAAGTCGACGCTCGCTGCCAATATCGCGGTCGCGCTGGCGCTCGCCGGACGCAAGGTCGGCATTGTCGATGCCGATATCTACGGCCCGTCACAGCCGACGCTGCTCGGCTGCGACGAGACGCGGCCCGAGGCGCGCGACAAGAAACTCGTTCCGGTCGAATGCCGTCACGGCATCGGCCTGCTGTCGATGGGCCAGCTCGTCAAGCCGGGCCAGGCGATCGCGTGGCGCGGGCCGATGGCGGGCAACGCGCTGACCCAGCTGGTCGATGCGCACTGGGGCGCGACCGAGATGCTGATCGCCGACATGCCGCCGGGGACCGGCGACGTGCAGTTGTCGATGATCCAGCGCCACAAGCCGGTCGGCGCGGTCATCGTCTCGACGCCGCAGGACCTCGCTCTGATCGACGCGCGACGGGCGATCGCATTGTTCGAACAGGCCGACGTGCCCATCATCGGACTGGTCGAGAACATGGCGGGCTATGCCTGTCCGCATTGCGGCGAGATCAGCGATCCGTTCGGATCGGGCGGCGTCGAACGCGCGGCGCAGGAGATCGGCGTCGCCTTCCTAGGCCGCATCCCGCTGTCGCTCGGGGTCCGCGAAGCGAGCGACGGGGGAGAGCCGCCGGCGGGCAGCGAAAACGATCTCGCCGCGCCGTTCACGGATATTGCGAAGCGGGTCGCGCGTTGGGTGGACGAACGGCGCACAGCCTAGCGTGCCGACAGCCCAAGGAGTTTCCCATGCCAATCGATACCGATGACGCGCTTCGCGACCTGCTAACCTCGATCCGTCGGATCGCCGTGGTCGGCGCGTCGCCCAACGCATCGCGACCGAGCAACGGGGTGACGCGCGCGCTGGTCGAACACGGCTATGACGTTGTCGCGGTCAATTCCGGTCATGTCGGCAAGACGATCCACGGCGCCCCCGTCGTCGGCTCGCTCGACGATGTTTCACCGCCCGCCGAAATGGTCGATATTTTCCGCAACAGCGAAGCCGCGGGCGGGGTCGTCGACGAGGCGATCGCGCACGGCGCCAAAGCGGTGTGGATGCAGCTCGGCGTCATCAATGAAGCTGCAGCCAAGCGTGCCGAAGAGGCCGGGCTCACCGTCGTCATGGACCATTGCCCCAAGATCGAACTGGGCAGGCTGGACATCGCGCCGATCGGCTGAGCTTCACCGACGCGGCAACGGCGCTTTGCGCCAAGCGGCTTGCCAGCGCGCGGTGGGACATTATCAGGACGGGTCATGGCCCGCTTTCCCAACCTGAAAACCAAGCCGGCCAGCCCTGCGGTCAGCCGCCGACAGCTGCTGATCGGTGGCGGCGCGGCAGTCGGGCTCGCGATCGGCTGGGCGGTGTGGCCGCGCTCTTATGCGCCCAACGTCAACGTCGCCCCCGACGAGAGGCTGTTCAATGCGTGGCTCAAGATATCGACGAGCGGACGCGTCACCGTCATCGTGCCGCAATGCGAGATGGGCCAGGGGGTCACGACGCTGCTGCCGCAGATCGTCGCCGACGAACTGGGCGCCGACTGGCGCAGTATCGCGGTCGAACCCGCACCGGTCAGCCCGCTTTACGCCAATATCCTGATCGTCGACGAGCAGGGCGCGCAGGTCACGCCGCGCGCCATGGTTCCCGCCGAAGTCAACGACGCGCGTCGTTGGATCCTGACCGAGTCAGCGGTGCGCAATGCCGCGATGTTGACGATGGCGTCGAGTTCGGTGCGCGCTTTCGAGCAAACGTGCCGGGATGCCGCCGCGGCTGCGCGGATGATGCTGTGCCAGGTCGCCGCCGATCGCTGGGACGTCGCCGCCGAAGGCTGCAAAACCGATGCGGGCTTCGTCGTCCACGGCAAGCAACGGCTGCGCTTCGGGACGCTTGCCGCCGACGCGGCGAGCCTGTCGCTACCAGCCGCATTGATTTACCGCCTGCCTGAAAGCGACGCGCTCTACGGCAGCGACGCGCCGCGCCTCGATATCCCCGCCAAGCTCGACGGGTCGGCCAATTTCGCTGGCGATCTCCGCCTGCCCGACATGGCCTTCGCCGCCATCCGCCACGGTCCCCACGGCAACACCCGCCTCAAGTCGATCTCCAAGGCCGGCGCCGAACAGATCGTCGACGTTATCCAGATCGTCGAGCACCCGCGTTGGGTCGCGGTCCTAGCCGATAACTGGTGGTCCGCGAACCGCGCACTCGATGCGATCAAACCGGTGTTCGAAACGCGCGGCGCCCTCGCCGACAGCAAGGCGATCGCAAGCGACCTCCGGTCGTCTGCGAGGCGTGGCACCGGGGTACGCATGTACCATGCAGGAAATGTCGAAGCGGCGATTGCGCGGCAGCGCGTCAAGCTCGCCGAATATGCTGCCGCTCCCGCGCTCCATGTCGCGATCGAAACCCGGACCGCGACCGCGCGCGTGCAGGACGACAAGGTGCAGCTGTGGGTTGCGACGCAGGCGCCGGGCCACTGTCGCCAGGCGGTTGCCAACGCGCTCGGACTGGCAACCGACGACGTGACGATTTTCCAGAGCTTCGCCGGCGGCAGCTTCGGATCGCGGCTCGACCACGACGTCGCGGTCGAAGCCGCGATCATCGCGCGCGCCGCACAGCGCCCGGTCCAGCTGACTTATTCGCGCGCCGAGGACACGATGCGCGACCTGCCGCGCGCACCCGCCGCGGCACGGATGGTCGCAACGCTCAACACCGCG
>CAZHWG010000167.1:0-4623 GCA_964535925.1 uncultured Sphingorhabdus sp. | reverse complement strand
CGGGCAAGATGTTCCTGCCGCAGGTCGTCAAATCGGCGCGCGTGATGAAAAAGGCAGTCGCCCACCTGCTCCCCTATATCGAGGCCGAAAAGGACGAGCTGTCGCCCAACGAACGACAGGGCAAGGGCCGCGTCGTCATGGCGACGGTCAAGGGCGACGTCCACGATATCGGCAAGAACATCGTCGGCGTCGTCCTGCAGTGCAACGGGTTCGAGATCGTCGATCTCGGCGTCATGGTTCCCGCGCAGACGATCCTCGACGCGGCGCGCGAACACGACGCCGACATGATCGGCCTGTCGGGTCTGATCACGCCCTCGCTCGACGAGATGGTGACAGTGGCGGGCGAGATGGAGCGCGCCGGCTTTAATATGCCGCTGCTGATCGGCGGGGCGACGACATCGAAGGTCCATACCGCGCTGCGCGTCGATACCGCCTATTCGGGGCCGGTGCTCCACGTCAACGACGCCAGCCGCGCGGTCGGCGTTGCCACCGCATTGGTCAGCGATACCGGGCGCGATGCCTATCTCGCGACCTATGTCGCCGAATATGAGGCGCTTCGCGAAGCGCGCGCACGCAAGGGGCAGAGCGCGCTCGTCCCGATCGCCGAGGCGCGCGCCAATGCCGGCCGCATCGACCCGCGCCTCGCCCCGCCGCCGCCGCGCGCCCCTGGCGTCCATCATTTCGCCGCCTGGCCGATCGCCGAGCTGATCGAGCATATCGACTGGACGCCGTTCTTTCGCAGCTGGGAGCTGGCGGGCAACTATCCCGCAATCCTGCAGGACCCGGTCGTCGGGGCAAGCGCGCGGTCGCTGTTCGCCGACGCCAGGGCGATGCTGGCGCGAATCGTCGAGGAAGACTGGCTGACCGCCAAGGGCAGCGTCGGCCTGTGGGCCTGTCGCCGCGACGGCGATGACGTGATCCTCGACGACGGCACCATCATCGCCTTCCTGCGCCAACAGGTGAAAAAGCGCGACGGCGTGCCCAATCGCTGCCTTGCCGATTTCATCCTTGCCGACCGGCCCGACACGATCGGCGGGTTCGCCGTCGGCATCCACGGCGCCGAACCGCATCTCGCCGCCTTCAAGGCCGACAATGACGACTATTCGGACATCCTCTTAAAAGCGCTCGCCGACCGGCTTGCCGAGGCGTTCGCCGAAGTGCTCCACGCGCATGTCCGCACGACCCTGTGGGGCTATGGCAGCACCGAACGGCTGAGCAACCAGGCGCTGATCCACGAGGATTATCGCGGCATCCGTCCCGCGCCGGGCTATCCCGCCTGCCCCGACCACAGCCTCAAGCCGACGCTGATCGAGCTGCTCGGCGGCAGCGCGACGACCGGGATCGAGCTGACCGAAAGCTTCGCGATGCTGCCGACATCGGCGGTGTCGGGATTCTATTTCGGCCATCCGCAGGCCGAGTATTTCGGCGTCGCGCGGGTCGGTCCCGACCAGGTCGCCGATTATGCGCAGCGCCGCGGCGTCGACATCGAACAGGCCGAAAAATGGCTCCGCCCCAATCTCGACTGAACGGGCCATAGCCGACATGGTTAAGCCGCTCGACCGCGCCGCCCGCGCGGTGGTAATATGATCGCATGACCCGCCAAGCCCTTGCGCTGACCGCGCTGCTCGCCCTTGCCGCCCCCGCCGCCGCGCAGCGCGCCGACGAGGCCCCCTTCACCATCGAACAGACCGGGCGCGGCTATGCGCACCTTGCCGACGCCGTCGCCGCGATCGGCGACCGTGCCGGGACGATCCGCATCGCCCCGGGAACCTACGACGATTGCGCAGTGCAGGAGGGTGGCACCATCGCCTATGTCGCAGCCGAGCCGGGCACCGCGATCTTCGACGGCGGGATCTGCGAAGACAAGGCAACGCTCGTGCTGCGCGGAAAGGGCGCGCGGGTCGACGGACTGGTTTTCCAGAACCTCCAGGTCGAGGACGGCAACGGTGCGGGCATCCGCATCGAACAGGGCGATCTCGAAGTCGCCAACGCGCTGTTTCGCAATAGCGAACAAGGCATATTGAGCGCCGACGATGCCAAATCGTCGATCAGCGTGACACGATCGACCTTTTCGCGGCTGGGCCGCTGCGACCGCGACCTCGACTGCGCGCACAGTATCTATATCGGCGATTACGGCTCTCTCACCGTGACCAAGTCGCGCTTCGAAAAGGGCAATGGCGGCCATTACGTCAAGAGCCGGTCGCGCCGTACCTTCGTCACCGATTCGACCTTCGACGATACCGCCGGGCGGGCGACCAACTACATGATCGACCTGCCCGAAGGCTCGACTGGAGCGATCACCGGCAACCTCTTCATCCAGGGCCGCGACAAGGAAAACTACTCGGCCTTCATCGCGGTTGCCGCCGAGGACGGCGAGCACAGCTCGGCGGGCCTCAGGATCGACGACAACGTCGCGGCGATCGCACCGGGGGTGACGCGATCGACGATCTTCATCGCCAACTGGGGCAAGGACAGGCTCGCGATCGGCGACAACCGGCTCGGCGACGGGCTGACGCTTTACGAGAAACGCTGACGCGCGCCGCATCGCCCGCTATAGGCGCCGCATGACCCGCGCGATCCTGTTCGTCCTCGGCGCCTTGGCGCTGCTGCTCCCTGCCCCGCTGGCCGCGCAGGGCTTCGGTGCGGGTCCCGCGCATATCCAGGCGTCGCTCGAGGCCGAGACGATGCGCCCCGCGCCAGGCGGCGAGACGACGCTCGCCTTTGTCATGGAGCCCGATGCCGGCTGGCACGGATACTGGAAAAACGGCGGCGATGCCGGGCTGGGCATGGACGTCGACTGGTCGCTGCCCACGGGCGTCAGCGTCGGCGAGCTCGCCTATCCGGTGCCCAAGACGCTCGTCATCGCGGGGCTGATGAACCATGTCTACGAGGCGCCCTATGCGCTGACCGTGCCGCTCAGGATTTCGCGCGCCATCGTGCCCGGAACGATGATCGCGATCGAGGCGCGGGCGCGTTGGCTGGCGTGCACCGACAAGGTCTGCGTGCCCGAAAGCGGCACCTTCACGCTGCGGCTGCGCGCCGGCGACGGGGCGATCGATCAGGCCAGTCGCGCGCGCTTCGACGGCTTTCGGGCCAAGCTGCCGCAGCCGCTCGGTTCGCCCGCATCCTATACGCTCGACGGCGGCGATATCCGCTTCGCCATCCCCCTGCCCGGCGATATCGCCGCGGCCGATCCGCACCTGTTCGTCGCCACCGTCGACGCGGTCGAGGCGGGCGCACCGCAGCGCTTTGCGCGCGACGGCGACCGGATGATCGTCGCGACCCGCGCCGAGCCGAACTTCTCCCCCGGCACCCGGGTCGACGCGCTGATCCGGCTCGGCGGGTCGCGCGGCCTGTCGTTCAGCGCCGCGCCCGGCGACGTGCCACCGATCGCCGACGCGTTCGATACCGGCCTGCTCCTGGCCGCATTGGGTGCGGCGATCCTCGGCGGGCTGATCCTCAACATCATGCCGTGCGTCTTCCCGATCCTCAGCCTCAAGGCGCTGTCGCTCGCACGCGCGGGCGGCGACGAGCGTCGCGTGCGCCACGAGGCGCTCGCTTATGCGGCCGGCGTGATCCTCGTCTGCCTCGCGCTCGGCGGCCTGCTCATCGCGCTGCGCGCCGGCGGCGAGAATCTAGGCTGGGCATTCCAGCTGCAGGACCGCCGCATCGTCTTCGTCCTGCTGCTGCTCGTCGTCGCGATCACCGCCAACCTCGCCGGCCTGTTCGAACTGCCCGGCTTCGGCGGGGGCGAAGCGCTTGCGGGGCGCGGCGGAACGCGCGGCGCCTTCTGGACCGGCGCGCTCGCCGCCTTCATCGCGACGCCGTGCACGGGCCCGTTCATGGGCGCGGCGCTCGGCGCGACGCTGGTCCTGCCCGCGGCCGCAGCGCTGGCGATCTTCGGCGGGCTGGGGCTCGGCCTCGCCTTGCCGTTCCTCGTCATCGGTTACGTCCCCGCACTGCGCGACCGCCTGCCGCGGCCCGGTCCGTGGATGGACCGCTTCCGCCGCTGGATGGCGCTGCCGATGGGGCTGACCGCGCTGGCGCTGCTGTGGCTGTTCTGGAAACAGGGCGGCGATGCGTTGCTCGCCTTCGCCGCAATGGCCGGACTGTTCCTGGTCGCCGCGCTGTGGAAGGCGGGCCGCGACCAGCAGCGCGGGACTTCGGCGGGCCGTGCGCTCGCCCCCGCGCTGCTCGTCGGCCTCATCGGTCTCGTCGCGCTGGTCCGCATCGCGCCGCATATCGCCGCCACGCAGGACGCCGCCGATGCCGATACGCCGTACAGCGCCGAAGCGATCGCCGCGCTGCGCGCCAGCGGTACACCCGCCTTTGTCTATTTCACCGCCGACTGGTGCGTCACCTGCAAGGCGAACGAGGCCGCGACGGTCGATCGCGAGGGCGTGCGCCAGGCGTTTCGCGATAACGGTGTCGCGGTGCTCGTCGGCGACTGGACCGACGGCGATCCCGCGCTGACGCGCGCGCTGGCCGAGTTCGAGCGCAACTCGGTGCCGCTTTACCTGTGGTATCCGCGCGGGCGCGGCGAGGCGGAGATCCTGCCGCAGGTGCTGACGCCGTCGATGCTGATCGAACGGGCGCAGGCGCGGTGAGCAAGACCCGCGACGA
>CAZHWG010000166.1:0-4642 GCA_964535925.1 uncultured Sphingorhabdus sp. | reverse complement strand
GTCAAGCCCAAGCATCTCGAAGAATCGCTCGTCCAGAACCTCCAGAAGGTCCAGATCGACGACGACGACACGCCCGATGAAATCGGTTCGCAGAGCCGCTCGGCCGAGGCGCTGCGCCTCACCGCCGCCGCGCCGCCGCGCCCGACCAACATCGCTACCGATTTCGACAAGGGCTAAGCTTCGGCTTCCCGGCGAACGTGAAAAACCCGGCCACTGGCCGGGTTTTTTGTGTCTGTGGGTCACGGGGGAGGGTAATCAGCGCGCCATGCCGATCTTCGCCAGGTCCCTGGCGACGTCGGGATCGATATAGGCGGCATAGGTGCGGTCGCGCGCCGCATCGGGGCCCTTGGCGATCGCCGCGCGGAGATAATAGGCCCAGGCCGAATCGGGATCGATCTCGAGCGCCGCGTCGATATCCGCGATCGCCTCGGCGGCGCGGCCAAGCTTGGCATAAGCGATCGCGCGATCGATCAACGGGCCCGACGGCTGTTCGTTGAGCTGGATCGCGCGGGTGCAGTCGGCCAGCACGCGATCGGCGCCGAGCGCGTAGCGTGCCTCGGTCGAACAGCGCGCCGAGATCAGCTCGGGCGCCTTTTGCGCGCTGCGGCCGGCAGCTTCGAGCGCGGCCATCGCCTCATCGCCGCGACCGGCGGCGGCGAGCACCTGCGCCTTGAGTCCGGCGATCTGCTTGTCCTCGATCCCCAGGCCTTCGCGCTCGGCAATCGCCGACAGCGCATCGTCATAGGCATCGTAGTCGAGCCGCAATTCGACCAGTTGCGCCAGCGCGTCGAACGACCCGGGTTCGATCTCGAAGGCCTGTTCGATGTCCGCTTCGGCGCGATTCTTGTCGCTGCGGGCATAGAGTTCGGCGCGCCAGAGATATTTGCCAGCGGTCGGGTCGATTTCGATGATTGCGTCGAGATCGGCGATCGCCTTGGCATATTGCTGGGTCAGTTCGTAGACATAGGCGCGCGACCGCAAAGGCGCGATTTCGTCCTCGGGCGCGCTCGCCACCGCCTTGTCGAGCGCATCCATGATCGGGCCGAGCCGGTGCGCCTTGGCCGCGAGCATCGCCTCGATGTGCGTGCCGGGATAGTCGTTGGGAGCTTCAATACGCAGCGCATCGGCCTTGATCGCGGCGAGCGCGCGGCGCTGGCCAACGATCTGCGCCGCGGGGATTTCGCGCGCGACAGTGCGCCATGTTTCGTCGGCCTTGAAACGGCCATTGGCCAGCGTCGCGGCCTGTTCGAAATGGGTGCCGAGGACGCGTTCGTCGATGTCGGCGCGCCCGACCATGGCAAAGCCGTTGCCGGCGCCGGGCAGCTGTATCGTCGTGGCGTAGCGGACATGCGTCTTTGTGCCGAGCGCATAGGCGATGTCGCGCCATTCGCTCTTCGACCGGTTGGCGGTCAGCTTCTTCGATCCGATCGCCGAATTGAACTCGCGTTCATAGCGGCCGTCGACCCGATCCCATGACAGCCAGCTGAGGCCCGTGGCCTTGACCGTCGTCGTGTCGCTGGCCTCGTCGAAGCTGATCGAGCGTTCGGATATTCCCGTATTCGGCACGTAATTGTCGATCACTGCGTCGAGCATCTTGGTATATTCGGCCTCGCTCACCGCGCCCTTCGACGACTTGAGCTTGTTGTCGTTCGAGGTCCGCCAGCTGACCGTGACGACGAACAGTGTCGGCAAGGTGATGCCCGCGCTCGAATCATAGCTCAGCGTCACCTTCGAAGCCGGTCGGCCAAGCGGCCGTACCGGGATCGCGATAAGGTCGCTGCCCTCCGCAGTCACGGGAAGCGCATAGGAAAGATCGGGCGTGTCGGCGATATCGCCGATGCGGTCACCGACGCGCGTCCCGTCGAGCCAGTAATCCTTGCCGTCGATCATCGCGCGGACAATGACATGGTCGAATACGGCAAAGCTCGGCAGGCGCTCGGGCAGCGCGTCGCCATAGGTCAAATTGACCAGCATGAGGTCGGCATCAATGCCCAGCTCGCGCAGCATCGTCGCGAGCAGGAGCGACTTGGCCTTGCAGTCGCCAAAGCGCAGCGACCAGGTCTTGTCGGGTGTCTGCGGCGTGTAGTTGCCGTTTTCCATGCCCCGGAACAGGTATCGGATGTCGTCCTGGACGACGCGCAACGCGGCGGCGGTGCGTTCTATCGGATCGGCGGTCCGGGCCGCGATTCCCGCGACGACACGGGCAAGATCGCCGTCGGCGGCGATTGTCGCGCGCGGCGCGTAGGCCTTGTTCGCGGTACTGCTGACCGCCTGCCAGTCGGCGAAGCTCGACACCTCGACCAGCGGGCCCATGCGATAGCGCGTTGGCGCGTCATCGGGCATGTCGACCTTGGTCAGCGAAGGGTTGGTCACGACGAGTTCGGTCATCGCGCCGTGCCTGGCGAGCTTCGCCCCAGCAGCTTTGGGCGCCTTCCAGTTCATCTTCACGTCGCTCGGCCAGAGCACCCGAAATCCTGCGGATTTCACGTCGAGCTTGTTATCGAGCAACTGTTCGACGTCGTTGACCTCGCCTTCGAGCGAGGGGTCGCGATAGCTGGTCGAGCTTTCGAAAACGATCGTGTCGCCGACCTTGATTCCCTCAAGCTGCATCGTCGCGGTGAGGACCCCGTCGAGCGACAGCTTCTCGAGGTTGGTCTCGCGGCGCAGGACGGTGAATGTCTGTCCGCCGTCGACAAGGTCGATGGCTTGGCCGTCACGCAGAATCGCGACACGATGAACGGTGAAGTCGCCGTTTTCGGGGTTCCAGCTTTCCGAAAGGTTGCCGAGCTGGGCGAGCAAGGAGGCGTCGTTGACGCGGTAGGCGTAGTTCGAATAGCTCTCGACGACGCCGTCCTTCATCCGCGTCTGGCGATCGGCCAGGAGGAAGGAGAAATCGGCGTCGACGTCGGTCGGGGCGACTTCGGGAACGGGCTTGCGGTCGACCCATGCGGGCGCAGGCGCGTAGATCGGGGTGTCACCGGCATGGGCCGGTGTGCTCGCCGAGACGAGCGCGACCGCCGCGACGCCAAGATACAGATAGTCGTTCCGAATCATTCTCTCGCTCCCCCGTTGACCACGGAGGATGACCGAATCGCATTGGCGCATCAAGCCCTTGCCCACGCGGCCGCAAGGCCGGGAGCGGCTATGTGTGGCTGTGCGGTGTCAGGCGCCTTGCGGGGACGCGTCGCCGAACGGGCGGTTCTTGCGCCGTCCGCCGGCCTTGGGAATCGCGGTGCCGACCTGCGGGGTCGCCGACGGCTTGATGATCTCGCCGTCGTCGCGGTGGAACTTGCCCGTCTTGAGCAGCTCCTTGATCTCGTCACCCGACATCGTCTCGTACTCGAGCAGCGCGTTGGCGAGCAGGTGGAGCTGCTTGATGTGCTTCTTGAGCAGCGCCTTGGCGCGGTCGTAGCCGCCGTCGACGATCTTGCGGATTTCGCTGTCGATCTTTTTCGCGGTCTCGTCGGACATGTGGCTGCGCTGCGACTGCGAATAGCCGAGGAAGGTCTCGCCCTGCGGTTCTTCGTACTGGAGCGGGCCCATCGCGTCGGACATGCCCCACTGGGTGACCATGTCGCGGGCGAGCTTGGTCGCGTACTGGATGTCGCTCGACGCGCCCGAGGAGACCTTGTCGTAGCCGAAGATGACTTCCTCGGCGACGCGGCCGCCCATCGAAACGGCGAGGTTGGCGTGCATCTTGTCGCGGTGATAGCTGTACGAATCGCGTTCGGGCAGGCGCATCACCATGCCTAGCGCACGGCCGCGCGGGATGATCGTCGCCTTGTGGATCGGGTCCGATGCGGGCTCGTTGACCGCGACGATGGCGTGGCCGGCCTCGTGATAGGCGGTCATCTTCTTCTCGTCGTCGGTCATCACCATCGATTTCCGCTCGGAGCCCATCATCACCTTGTCCTTGGCGTCCTCGAACTCCTGCGCGGCGACAAGGCGCTTGGCGCGGCGTGCGGCGAGCAGCGCGGCTTCGTTGACGAGATTGGCAAGATCGGCGCCCGAGAAGCCCGGCGTGCCGCGCGCAATCGTGCGTGCGTTGACGTCGGGCGCGAGCGGGACCTTGCGCATGTGGACTTCGAGAATCTTGACGCGGCCGTCGATATCGGGCCGCGGCACGACGACCTGGCGATCGAAGCGACCCGGGCGCAGCAGCGCGGGATCGAGCACGTCGGGCCGGTTGGTCGCGGCGATGATGATGATACCCTCGTTCGCCTCGAAGCCGTCCATTTCGACGAGCAGCTGGTTGAGCGTCTGTTCGCGTTCGTCATTGCCGTTGCCGAGGCCGGCGCCGCGATGGCGGCCGACCGCGTCGATTTCGTCGATGAAGACGATGCACGGGGCGTTCTTCTTCGCCTGTTCGAACATGTCGCGGACGCGGCTGGCGCCGACGCCGACGAACATCTCGACGAAGTCCGAGCCCGAAATGGTGAAGAAGGGCACGCCCGCCTCGCCCGCAATGGCGCGCGCGAGCAGGGTCTTGCCGGTACCGGGCGAGCCGACCAGCAGCGCACCCTTGGGAATCTTGCCGCCCAGGCGGCTGAATTTCTGCGGATTGCGCAGGAATTCGACGATTTCCTCAAGCTCTTCCTTGGCCTCGTCGATGCCCGCCACGTCGTCAAAGGTCACGCGCCCG
>CAZHWG010000165.1:0-4657 GCA_964535925.1 uncultured Sphingorhabdus sp. | reverse complement strand
GGCGTCCTCGTCGCGGAAGCACGGCGCGATCTGGAAATACTTGTCGAAGCCCGCGACCATCAGCAGCTGCTTGAACATCTGCGGCGCCTGCGGCAGCGCATAGAACTTGCCGGGATGGATGCGGCTGGGGACGAGATAGTCGCGCGCGCCCTCGGGCGAGCTAGCGGTGAGGATCGGCGTCTGGAACTCGGTAAAGCCCTGCTCGACCATGCGACGACGAAGGCTGGCGATGACGTTCGAGCGCAGCATGATGTTGGCGTGGAGCCGTTCGCGGCGCAAATCGAGATAGCGGTATTTGAGGCGGATATCCTCGGGGTATTCCTGCTCGCCGGCGACCGGCATCGGCAGCTCGTTCGCCGCTGACTGGACGATCACGTCGTTCGCACGCACCTCAACCTCGCCGGTCGGCAGGTTCGCGTTGACGGTTTCGGCCGAGCGCGCGACTACGGTGCCGGTGACGGTCAGCACGCTTTCGACGCGCGCCTTGTCGAGCGCGGCGAAGGCGGGGGCGTCGCTGTCGGTGACGATCTGGGTGATGCCAAAATGGTCACGAAGGTCGATAAACAGCAGGTTGCCGTGATCGCGCTTGCGATGAACCCAACCCGACAGGCGGACGGTCTCACCGACTTCGCTCTTGCGGAGCTGGGCGCAATCATGGGTGCGGTAGGCGTGCATAAGGAATGACTTTCGGGTGATCTGAAGATTGGGCCCGCGCCTGTTGATCGGGGCGCGCCATTTGGCTGCGGCTAACACAGGTCGCGGGTCGATTTGTCAAGGTTCGCTTTCGCGACGCCGACGCTGCTGCTAGTGCCTCACCCCATGAAAATACACCCTCTCATCACCGATTCTCGCGAGCTTGCCGAGCTTTGCGATCGCCTGTCGAAGGCCCCGTTCGTCGCCGTCGATACCGAGTTCATGCGAGAAAGCACCTATTGGCCGATCCTGTGCCTGATCCAGATCGCCGATGAGAACGAGGCCGCCGCGATTGACCCGCTCGCTAAGGACATCGACCTCACGCCGCTGATGGACCTGCTTACCAAGAACGAGGACGTCCTCAAGGTCGTCCATGCCGGTGGCCAGGACCTCGAGATCATCTGCAAGATGACCGGCACGACACCGCATCCCCTGTTCGACACGCAGATCGCCGCGATGGCGATCGGCCAGGCCGAACAGGTCGGCTATGCCAACCTAGTCGACGGCTGGCTCGGCATTCAGCTCGACAAGGGCGCACGCTTTACCGACTGGAGCCGTCGCCCGCTCGATGCGCGTCAGATCGAATATGCCATCGCCGACGTCACGCACCTGTCAACAATATTCCCGATGATGATCGAAAAGCTCAAGGAAACCGACCGCGGCTGGTGGCTCAACGACGAGATGGAGCGGCTCGCCGACCCGGCGAACTATGTCACCGAGCCCGCCGATGCCTGGCGGCGCGTCAAGTTCCAGTCGCGCAATCCCGAGGCGCTCGGCCGGTTGAAAGCGCTCGCCGCCTGGCGCGAGAAAGAGGCGCAGCGCAAGGACATGCCGCGCGGGCGGATCATGAAGGACGAAACGCTCGCCGACATCGCGACGCATCCGCCGCGCGACCAGGCGGGGCTCGCCAAGGTCCGCGGCCTGTCGGCAGCGTGGGCGAAGAACGATATCGGCGAACGCGTGATGCAGGCGATCGAGCGCGCCGAGCCGTTGTCCAAGGACGAAATCCCCTCGCGCAGCCCGCGCACGCCCGGCCTCGGCAAAGAGGGAGCGTTGGTCGCCGACCTGCTCAAGCTTTTGCTCAAGATTCGCAGCCGCGAGATAAACGTTGCCTCTAAGCTGATTACCCGAGCGGGCGATCTCGACGCGCTTGCCGCAGGCGAGCGCGACGGACTCGATATCCTCGCTGGCTGGCGCTACGAGGTGTTCGGCAAGGACGCGCTAGAACTCGTCGAAGGGCGGATGGGTTTTACCGTCAGAAACGGCAGGATGGTGATGAGCCGGACCGAGGTTGAGGAATGAGCGAAGATCGCAAATGGCTGATCCTTCCCGCGATGCTGTGCCTGTCGCTGACCGGCTGCATCGCGGTATTGAACGACAACGTCCAGGATGATCGCGACCAGACAGAAAGCGGAATGTCCGAAGCCGAGCGCATGGCGCGCGAGGACAATATCCCGGTGCGCGGCGAAACGCCGGGCAAGGCGTGCACGATCGAACGCCTGTCGGGCTATGTCGGAAAGCGTGCGACGACCGAACTGGGATCGGCGATCATTCGCGACGCCAACGCCGCCAGGCTGCGCTGGATACGACCCAATGACGTCGTCACGATGGATTACCGCACCGACCGGATCAACGTGAAGCTCGACAACGCGATCGTCATCACGGGGTTTTCGTGCGGCTGATCAGGCTTCGCTGACACGCATCGCATAGGCCAGCTTCATCGTATCGGCGAACTGGCGCAGGCGCCGCTCGACGGTCTCGCCGTAAAGCCCCGCCAGGTCGCGCGGCAGGACCAAAGTGACCGCCTCCTCGCCCGGCTCGAGCCGCGAGCGCCTGAGGATATCCGAAATCCCGCCCGACAGGCGCTGCGCCAGCCGCATCGCGAGGCCCCAGCGGATCGCCTGGCGGATATCATCCTCGCTGACGCTGACCGGGATACCCTTGAACGGCTTGGTCGCGCCCGAATAACAACCGTAGAGCGCCTGGCCCATGACGACGCGGCCGGTGATGTCGATCCCGCCCCAGTTACCGTGCAGCGCCGCCTCGAGCCCATGTTCGGCGCGAAAGCTGGGATTGGCGCTCCACGCGACGTCGCTGAGCAGGCACGCGGCGAGGCGCAGCTTGTGCGCCAGCGCGCTTTCGCCCGCGAACATCGGTTCGACCCAGTCGTTGAGCAAGCGACCATTGGCCGAGAACCGCGCGTAACGCGCGCCCTGCGCCTCGACCGCGGCGAGCAGCGGGTCCTGCTTGCGCACCGCCTTGGGCAGCGCCTGGTACAACACGCCTTCGCGCAGGCCCGACGACGAGACGATCAGGCGTGAAGTGTCAAGCTGACGCATCAGGATCGACAAGAGCGCCGCGGCATCGCCGAGCGTGGGAATGCGCGAGAAGCTGAGATCGGGAATCTTCGCCAGCCGTTCGGGCCCGAGATGGGCGAGCACCCGCGACAGCTTGCGCCCAGAATCGAGGGGAATTTCGTGGTAGTGCATGACCGGCAGCGGATGCTTGTTGAGCGTCATGTCGACGCGGGCCAGGCTGCGCAGCGAACCACCGACGAGATAGAGCGGCAGCCCCCTCTCCTTTGCGGACCAGCCTTCGCTGGCGAGCGCCGCCTTGACCCGCCGTTCGAGCGCCTTGGCGCCGTGGCCGCGGATCTCGGCGAGCCGCAGCACGCCGAACGGGAGCGACGAGGTCCGGCCGATCTTGCCCTTTGCAACGCGGACGAGTTCGAGGCTGCCGCCGCCTAAATCAGCGACGATGCCGCTCGCGTCGGGGATCGAGGAAAGCACGCCGAGGCCCGAAATCTCGGCCTCGTCAGCGCCGGAAAGCAGGCGCACATCGAGGCCAAGGCGGTTCGCCGCGGCAATGAAATCGGCGCCGTTGCTCGCCTCGCGCACCGCTGCGGTTGCAACGCACGTGACGCTGTCGATGCGCATTTCCTCACACAGGGTGGCGAAGCGGTCGAGCGCCTTGATCCCGCGCGCGAACGCCTTGTCACCGATGCGTCCGTCGTCGGACAGCGACTTGCCGAGGCCCGCCATGACCTTTTCATTGAAGACGACGGCCGGAGCCCGCCGCGCGCCAGCATAGGCGACGAGGCGGATCGAGTTCGAGCCGATATCGATAATCGCAGTGCGCACGGTCTCGACGCCCGCGGATTTGCGGCTCACGGCCTGCGCCGCCTGAGTTCGAGCTTGGGTACGTCCTTGCGGCGCCCCAGCGCCGCGCCGCGTCCCGACAGCGACGGGTTGGTCATGAAATAGCGATGGAGGTTGAACGGCTTGTCGCCCGACTCGACCCGGACATATTCGCCGTCGCTCTGCAAGCGCCAGCTCTGTTCGTTGTCGATCAGGTTGGCGAGCAGGACCTGGTCGAGCACCTGGTCGTGGACGGTCGGGTTTTCGAGCGGGATCATATATTCGACGCGGCGGTCGAAATTGCGCGGCATCCAGTCGGCCGAGCTGATGAACACGCGCGCGCCGTCATTGGGGAGCGCCTTGCCGTTGCCGAACGCCCAGACGCGGCTGTGCTCGAGAAAGCGGCCGACGACCGACTTGACGCGGATGTTCTCCGACAGGCCTTTGACCCCTGGACGCAGGCAGCAAATGCCACGCACGATGAGCTCGATCGAAACCCCCGCCGCGCTCGCTTCGTAGAGCTTGTCTATGATCTCGCGATCGACGAGGCTGTTCATCTTAGCCCACAGCGCGCCTTCCTTGCCTGCGGCGACGTTGGCGATCTCGACATCGATCAGCTCGGTCAGCCGATGGCGCAGGTTGAGCGGCGACATCGTGACGAGCTCGAGTCCCTGCGGCTCTACATAGCCGGTGATGTAGTTGAACAGGCGCGCGGCATCTCTGCCGGCGCGCGGATCGGCGGTAAAGTAGCTGATATCGGTATAGATTCGCGCGGTGACGGGATGGTAGTTGCCGGTGCCGAAATGGCAGTAGGTGCGGTAGCCGCT
>CAZHWG010000164.1:0-4658 GCA_964535925.1 uncultured Sphingorhabdus sp. | reverse complement strand
GCTCGTCAGGCTCATAACCTGAAGGTCGTTGGTTCAAATCCAACCCCCGCAACCACCACAAGATCCCCTTACTTCAAGCGCCAGATGTTCGCTTTGCGAATAACCCGAAGGCTCGGCTTGGTTGACTGCCCCCGGCAGTCCAGTCGCCTGCGCTTGGGTTCAAATCCAACCCCCGCAACCACCATCCCATCCGGATCCCGAACGAATTCCACCCCACTGCATCCAGTGGGGTTTTTGTCGTGTCCAGCTGACAGCAGATTGGGCGCAGTTCCTGGCGAACCGTCGCCAACCGAGGGCGCGCGAAAGCTGGGAAGGCGTGGCCTTATTGACCCGCGGTGAGAAGCCAGGCCGGGTACGAGAGCGAATTTGCCAGGCAGAATTCCAGACCGGGATAGTCGGGCAACACCTGGTTGGCGGTGACGTCCAGATTGCGGTCATGGTCATCGCCGAACGCTTCGAACGAGAGGCTCCAGTGGGTCTCGGCGTCGCTCCAATCGCGCCCTGTGGGACGTGCGCCTTCGTGTTTGGCCAGCACCCGAATCGATGTCAGTTCGGCCTGGCACCCTTCGCCATCAACGCGCCCGCTTGCCTCTGCCTCTGTCGGTACACCATCGACGATCGCGAATTTGCGCAATGCGCGCTCTTTCCTGACGAACACCCATGATGAGCCAGGCTGCGTGATGATCCGACGGAAGATGTCCCGCTTTTCGGCTTGGATGCTCTCGCTGCCGGACTTGTCCTTTGCGCTGATCGACCACTTGATCCAGCTGTCCTTGTAACCCGAAGAGCTACCGCCATAGGTGACCTTGGTAGGACCATCGAGCAGCAGCTTGATCTCGAATTTGCCTTCGCGCAGCTTGATGCCGCCCGACGTGCAGGGGGGCAGCCACAGATATTCGTCGGTCCGTTCTCCCTCTACCGTTCCCAGCGCTCCCGCGAACCCGGCAAGGTCCGGCATGTTTCCCCGAAAGAACCAGCGGGCTTCGCTACTAATTGACTGCATCGGTTGTTCCTCTCCGCTCCGGTGGCGAGAAGAAACCTGGCTGCATCGTCCGGCGTGGGCATCTTGGGACCCGGTTACAGTCGCCAGAACCGGTTTTCTTTTCGCTGTTGTGCGAGGCTCTTCCGTAAAGGGCTGGGCGCTATCTTACCTTCGGCCCCCGAATTGTTCCAGTGGGGGCGCCGCGCGTGATCGATTGACGCGCTTGGGCCCGGGGGGCGAAGAGGCCGGGGTCGCGGAAAGATATCCGCCGCAGATCGCGTGGGATGCCGTGCGAGATGCCTCATGAACACCTGACGAAATACGGCCCGAAGGCCACAGCTTCCGGACGGGCTAACCGTTCGGATTAAAGGCAATCGCCCCGAATCCGTCGATCCAGCAACGCCCCTCAGATCCCGTTGGAGCTCGCCGAGCCGATCGGTTCCAGCCCATCCATGATCGCGGTCAGCGCGAGCGCGGTTTCGCGCTCCATCGCGCTATGGCCCGCATTGGTGCGGACATAGTTGACCGGCGATGCGCCGACGTCGGCCAACGCTTCGATCAGGCGCGATGCCTGGGTGAGCGGGCAGACCTGGTCGAAGCGGCCGTGGACGATATGCATCGGGATGGCGGCGATCCGGTCGATATTGCCGACGATGTAACCGGGTTCGAGGAAAAGATCGTGCGCGAAGAAATGCGCCTCGATCTGCGCGAACGACAGCGCGAATTCTGCATCGCCGAACTTGCCGGGATCGCTGTCCTTGGGGATCATGTTGGAGATCGTCCCTTCCCAGACCGACCAGGCGACCGCGGCGCGCAGCTGCAGCGCACGGTCGGCGTCGGTTGCGGCCGCCATGTCGAAGATCGCCTTGTAGGCGCGCATCATGTCGCCGCGGTCGGCGGCAGGGATGACTTCGACGAAGGCTTTCCATTCGTCGGGATAGGCGATGTAGCTCCCCGGTTCGGTCAGCGCGAAGGGTGCGTCGGCAAAGGTCGCGGCGTTGCCCTGGTACATATACTGCAGGTCTTCGCGCGCGCCGAGGAAGATGCCGCGCAGGATCAGCGAAGCGACGTTCTCGGGATGCCGGATCGCATAGACCAGCGCCAGCGTGCTGCCCCAGCTCCCGCCGAAGACATGCATCTTGCCGGTGATGTCGAGCGCCGCGCGCAACGCGTTGATGTCATCGACCAGATAGTCGGTCGTGTTGTCGGCGAGTGCGATCTCGGGACCCGCGCTGGCGACGGTCGGCTGGCTCTTGCCGCAGCCGCGCTGGTCGAACAGGATCACGCGATAGCGCGCGGGATCGAAGAAGCGCGCCATGACCGGCGCGCAAGCCCCGCCGGGTCCGCCGTGCAGGAACATGACGGGCTCGCCCGCCGGATTGCCATATTCCTCCCAGTACAGCCGGTGATCGGGATCGCTGTCGACCTGCAACAGCCCGCTCTGCCTTGGATCTGCCGCCGGGTATTCCCATTCGTCGGTGATGGCGCTGGTGGCCTGAAGCCTGGATAAATCGATCATTTGCACCTCGTTGCGTTTCGTTAGGGCTAGGCGCGTATCAAATAGATGGCAATCACGCCGACCCATCGTTCCCCCCTTTCCCGTTGGGGAACGAAATGCGTTCGTAGCCGGTTTGCGCCACGCACTGTTTGTGCCCCTTTCGCCAATGCGATAGATAAACCTTTGTACCTACGCTAAGCCTGGGGCTCGATTAGACGCGCAACGTTGGGGCTGCAAATGACGATCGAAGACCAGACGCCGTCCCAGTCGAGCGAAACGCCCGACATTTTCCTGAGCTATTCACGCGGCGATCAAGACCTTGCGATGCCGATCATCGCGGCACTTGAAGCGGCCGGGTTTTCTGTCTGGTGGGACGGGCTGCTCGAAGCCGGCAGCGTCTATACGCTGACGACCGAGCGCGCGCTGGACGAAGCCGCCGCCGTCGTCGTCCTGTGGTCGGCGGCATCGGTCGATTCGCATTGGGTGCGCGACGAGGCGACGATCGGTCGCGACGACCGTCGGCTGGTGCCGATATCGATCGACGGGACGAAGCCCCCGCTCGGCTTTCGCCAGTTCCAGTCGGTCGACCTTTCGGGCTGGACCGGCGACGCAGACGCACCCGAGTTCCGCAATATCGTCAAGGTGCTCGAGCAGTTGAGCGGAACCGCGTCAGCCCTGCGCCGACCTGGCGTGTGGCGTTCGCGCATGCCGGCCAGCCCCGCGCGACGCCGCGCACTGGCGATCGGCGGAGCCGGCGCAATTGCGGCGGTCGCTGGCGTCGGGGCCTGGCAATCGGGACTGGTCGGCGGCGCGGGCGATGCGCAACGACGCAGTATCGCGATCCTGCCCTTCGCCAATCTCAGCGGCGAACCCGAGCAGGCCTATTTCTCCGACGGGCTGTCCGAAGAGCTGCGCGCGGTGCTGAGCAACAGCAATGCGCTGCAGGTCGCGGCTCAGACATCGTCGAACATGTTCCGCGACGATCGCGGCGACGCCAAGAAGATCGCCGACAAGCTCGATGTCGATTACCTTCTCGATGGCAGTGTGCGTCGGTCGGGCGACCAGGTCCGCGTGTCGGCCCAATTGATCGACGGCAAGACGGGGTTCGATCGCTGGTCGCAAAGCTACGACCGCAACCTAAAGGATATCTTCGCGGTGCAATCGGACATCGCCGGGCGTGTCGCCGAGGCGCTCGCGATCGAGATTCCGTCGGGTGACAAGCATGGAAAGTCGCGGACCGGCGGCACGCTCAATCCCCAGGCCTACGATGCCTACCTGCACGGGGTGGCGCTCTACCAGCTCGGCACCGACGAGGACACCGACCGCGCCGCCTTGTCGCAGTTCAAGGCGGCGATCGCCGCCGATCCGGGCTATGCCGCCGCCTGGGCGGGACGTTCGCGTGTCGAAACCGCGATCGCCAACAGCTATCCGAGCTCGGTCCCGTTGGCGGTCCAGTATGACACGGCGATCGCCTCGGCCAAGAAGGCGGTCGCGCTCGCGCCCAGGCTGGCCGAGGCCCATGCCGCGCTCGGCTACGTCCTGTTCAACGGGCGGCTCGATGCCAAGGCGGCCGAGCCCCCGTATCGCAGGGCCTTCGCCTATGGCCGGGGCAATGCCGACATCTTGCAGGGCTATGCCACCTTCATGGCGCGGATCGGCCAGTTCGCCGACAGCCGTTCGGCGCTCGATTCGGCGATGCGGCTCGATCCGCTCAACCCGTCGACCTATCGCACCAAAGGCATGCTCGAATACCTTGCGCGAGATTATCCCGCCGCGCGCGCCGCGTTCGAACGCGCGCTGACGCTCAACCCCGAGATGGGCGCGGCGCACAGCAACATTGGCCAGATCGATTACCTGGAGGGCAAGTATGCCGCGGCGCTCGCGCAGTTCGCGGCGGAGAAGCGCGCGTTGAGCCGGCTCGAAGGGCTCGCGATGACATTGCCGCGCACAGGCGATCGCGCCGGCGGGCAGGCGCGGCTGGCGGAAATGAAAAAGGAGTTCGGCGAGAACGCGCTCTACCAGGAGGCGCGGGTGCTGGCCCAATGGGGCGACACCGCCCGCGCGATCGATGCGCTCGAGCGCGCGCGCAAGGCGGGCGATTCGGGGCTGGTCCAGGCCCGCAACGATCCGTTGCTGGCCCCGCTGCGCGAGGACCCGAGATTCGCGGCACTCATCGCG
>CAZHWG010000163.1:0-4719 GCA_964535925.1 uncultured Sphingorhabdus sp. | reverse complement strand
CGGAAAGGTGGAGCCTTTTGTCGCCGAGACGGGGCTGGAGCATCTCGAACCCTGGATCGATCCCGAAACCCAGCTCTCGATGGTGCTGGCGGATGCATTGCCAACGACTGTGCTCTACGATGGCGCCGGTCGCGAAGTGTGGCGGGTGGCGGGCGAGCTGGACTGGTCCGCTCCCGGGGTGCGCGCAGCGATCGACGAGGTGGTAAGCGAAACCGTGAGACCGGCTGCCGCGCAGTAGTCGGCGCGAACTTATCGACACTGGACGGGAATGCCCGTGGTGGGCGCTGACGGGCTCGAACCGCCGACCCTCTCGGTGTAAACGAGATGCTCTACCAACTGAGCTAAGCGCCCCATGGGGAAGCGCCGATTAGCCGTGCCGGGCGCCCGGCGCAAGGCTTACGCGGGCAGCAGCGATCCGATCGCCAGCATGTCGTCGAAATAGGCGTGCATGGCGCGCGCGGTTTCGTCGCTCAGCGCGATGAATACGCGCCGGCCATCGCTCGGGTCGCTGCGCCGTTCGAACAATCCCGCCTCGGTCATCGTCTTGATCCAGCGCAGCGCGGTCGTCGCGGGCACCGCCGATGCGATGCACAGGCTCGACACCGACACCGGCCGCCGGTCGATCCGCGCGACCATCAGGTCGAGCAGCATGTCCCAGGCGGGATCGCTGAACAGGTCGCTGGGGAAATGCTTGTCGCGCAGGCGGCGCATGCGGATCATCTTTCGGATATCGAGCGAGGTGACCCCCGCCCGGCGCTGACTATCGAGCGAATCGAGGCGGGGCTGATAGCCGTAGCCGCGCGAAGGATCGGCAACGGTGCCCGCCGTGAACGCGGATCCATTGACCGGTGCGCCGACCGGTTGCGCAGCGCGGTCTCCCGCCATCCGGTCGGCAGCAGCGTCGGTCAGGTTGGCCAGCGCATGCGCGATCCGGCCGACCTCGTCGCGCAGGCGCGCCAATTCGTTCGCCTGCGTCTCGCCGCCGCTATCGAACGCCGCCGCGGCCAGCCCGCTCGACGCGGCCTGCAGAGCGAGCGCGCGTTCGAGCGCGGTGGGATCGGCAAGGATCGTGCAGCGGCTGTCGGCGAGCGCGTCCCACGCCCAGTCGAGCGCTTCGGCATCGGCCGCCTCAACCACGAAGGCGGTCGCGGGGCGACTGGCGATCGCGGCGCACAGCGCCTGCGTCCAGCCGTCCGACGGCGCTTGCGTCACGCCGATCCACACCAGCGCGCTTTCGAGCACGTCGGCGGCGGCCGGCGGCCGCCCGTCGAGTGCGATCGTTCGCACGATTCGAAATGCGTCGGGCAACGGTTCGTCGAGCCGCGGCAGGAAGGCGGCATCGGCGATGACGATCACCCCGGTTTCGTCGCTCTGCGGAAAATCCCGTTGGTAAATATCGAATGCCGACGCGCCCATCACATTCTCCCCTGTGTTTCGACCCTCGCGTGTCTCAAACCACCGTTTCGGCGCCAGCCTGCTCATGACAAGCACGAGTAAGGCCGCTTCGGACCGGGGCCGGCGAGGCGAAGTCGCCGTAACAAACAGATATCGTTCGCTTAAGGAACATATCCAGAACGGACAAGGTTTTCAAAAAGGCTCTTGGTTGCGCCGATCTGGCGCGGATCTGGCCTAGTCCTGCGCCATCGCCAGGATCGTGCGCCATTCCTCAGGCGAGATCGGGCAGACCGACAGGCGCGACTGGCGCAGCATCGCCATCCCGGCGAGCTTCGGTTCGGCCTTCATCTGCGCGAGGCTGACCGGGTGGGCGAGTTTCTCGACCGGCTTGACGCTCACCGCGACCCATTTGTCGGGCTGATCGGCGGTCGGGTCGGGATAGGCGGCGCGGCTGACCTTCATGATCCCGACCGCGGCCTTGCCGGTGATGCTGTGGTAGAAGAGGACCTGGTCGCCAACGCACATTTCACGCATGAAATTGGCAGCCTGGGCATTGCGTACGCCGTCCCAGCGGCCTTCGCCCTCGGCGACGAGGTCGTCCCAGCTATAGGCGTCGGGTTCGGATTTCATCAGCCAGTGGCGCGGTTCGGTCATGGCAGTCGCCTAGCCCAAATCGGCCCCTGAAGGAAAGAGGGCCGTCCCCTGGCCGGTTCATCCGACCAGGGAGGCGGCCCTCAGGCGATGCGCGCCGTGAGCGGGGGGGATGTGCGCGCGCCGCATCGGCAAGACTTCAAATATCAACCAGGACCAGGTGCCAGCAACTTATCGATCGGATGGATCATCCCATTCCCCGCGGCAACGTCCGTCCCGCCAATAGTGGCCACTTTGCCGGTACTGTCCGTAACAGTAATCATATCACCTTCCGCCTTGACTGTCAGGTCCGAACCGCCAAGCGTCTTGAGCACTGCCGATCCGTCGCCTTTCTTTACCAAAGCACGCAAATCCGACACTTGCAGCACGCCTTTGACGACATGCGCGTTGACGATGCCGGCCAGCCGCGCCTTGTTTTCGGGCATCGTCAGTGCCTCGAACTCGCCATTGGGCAGCTGGTCGAACGCCGAGTCGGTCGGCACGAACAGCGTATAGGGCCCGCCGTGCGTGAGCCCCTCGCCGACGCCCGAGGCGGTCAGTGCCGCCATGAATTTCGTCGTGTCGGGAAGCCGCCGAATGCTCTCGACGACGGTGTTGGCGATCGCCTCTTCATTGGCGGCCGGAACCGAGAGCGATTCGACATCGGATGCAATGACCGCATCGGCCTCGTCGCGTGCCGCCTTGTCGCCGCATCCGGCCAGTGCCAGTGCGCCCGCCAAGGCAAAGCCAATTTTCCCGCGTATCGCGCCCATCGATCGTCCTTCTCTCTATCGTATCGCGCCCGATCGTTCGTCGAGCCAACGTCTCTATATTCCGCCCGGTTCCGAACCTCGCCTGAACGCATCGCCTCTTTTTCCGGTGACGGCATTGCTGTAGCGGATATTGCACAGCAACCCGAAATTATCGAATAGGATATCATCATGTCGGATCAGGTTCCGGTCATCTCGATGCGCTTGCCGCAACGCGAATTTGCCCAGGCGTTCGGTGCCTCGTTCGAACGCTTCGGCTTCGCGATGGTCGAGGACCACGGGCTCGACCAGGAGCTGGTCGACCGGGCATGGGAAAAGACGCGCGAATTCTTCGCCCTGTCCGATGCCGAAAAACGTGCCTATGTGCTCGAAGGCCGCGCCGGCGCGCGTGGCTATACGCCGTTCGGCACCGAGATCGCCAAGGACGCGCAGCATGTCGATCTCAAGGAATTCTGGCACGTCGGTCGCGACCTGCCCGAAGGCCATCCGCTGTCCGACAGCATGCCGCCCAACATCTGGCCCGACCGTCCCGCCGGGTTTCGTGACGCGCTCGAACCCCTGTTCAACGAATTCGACCGCGTCGGAGGGCAGTTGCTCGCCGCGATCGCGATCTATCTCGGGCTCGACGACGACTGGTTCGAAGGCCCCGTCAGCGACGGCAACAGCGTGCTGCGCCTGCTCCATTATCCCCCGGTAGACGGGACGGCGCCGGGCATTCGCGCCGGCGCACACGAGGATATCAACCTGATCACGCTGCTGCTCGGGGCCGAGGAAGCGGGCCTCGAGATCAAGGGGCGCGACGGCGAATGGCTGCCGGTCAATCCGCCACATGGCGCGCTGGCGGTCAATGTCGGCGACATGCTCCAGCGGCTGACCAACCACCGCCTGCCCTCGACGACGCACCAGGTCCGCAACCCCGACGCGGGCCGCGCGGGCAAGGCGCGCTATTCGATGCCGTTCTTCCTGCACCTGCGGTCGGATTTTCCCATTCGCACCTTGCCCGGTTGCATCGATGCCGAGCATCCCAACCGCTATCCCGACGCGATCCTGGCCGACGACTATCTGCGCGAACGGCTGATCGAGATCGGCCTGATGAAGGCCTAGCCTTCACACGGGCCTTCACAGATAGACGAAATCGCGGTCCCATGCCTTGAGCCCGGCACCGCCGTCGACGAACAAGGTCTGGCCGGTAACGTGCTCGGCGCGCGCGAGATAAAGCACGGCATCGGCGATGGCTGCGGGCGTCGGGTGATCGGCCAGCGGCAGCATCGCGCCGACCCGGCGCCATTGGCCGGCATCGTAGTCGCGCGTCGGCAGCGTCGGCCCGGGGGCGACCGCGTTGACGCGGACATTGGGGGCAAACGCGACCGCCATCGTCCGCGTTGCCTGCCACAGCGCCTGTTTGGCGATCGTATAGGCGAACTGGTCGGGCACCGGGTTGGCGACCCGCTGATCGAGGATATTGACGACCGCGGCCGGTCGAGCGTCCTGGATCGCCGCCGCGGCAATGGCCTGCGCCAACGCAACCGGGCCGAGGCAGTTGACCTGCATGTTGCGGCTCAGCGTCGCGGCATCGGCGGCGCGCCAGTCGCCCTGTTCGAACAGCGAGGCGTTGTTGACGAGCAGCGTCGGCGCAGAACCGAAATGGTCGCTGACCGCAGCGCAAAGCCGGGCGACGTCGCCCGGCTTCGCGAGGTCGGCATGGAACTGCGCGTGCTCGGCGCCGCTCTCGCCGAGCGCATTGCGCAATGTCGTGTCGGGCTCGCCCTCGCTCCGGCCGTGCAGCGCGAGGCGATAGCCCGCGCTGGCGAGCTGCGCGGCGATCTGTGCGCCGACCCGGTGCAGTCCCCCGGTGACGAGGGCGAGCGGCGGCGCGTCGGCCATCAGCGCCGCGTCCGCCGCATGGTGATGCCGATCTTCTCGC
>CAZHWG010000162.1:0-4760 GCA_964535925.1 uncultured Sphingorhabdus sp. | reverse complement strand
ACTGCTCGTTGAGCTGCGCCGCGCCGCCGATGTGGAAGGTCCGCATCGTCAGCTGGGTGCCAGGCTCGCCGATCGACTGCGCCGCGATGACGCCGACCGCTTCGCCGATGTTGACCGGCGTACCGCGGGCCAGATCACGTCCGTAGCACTTGCCGCAGACGCCCATCTTGGATTCGCAGATCAGCGGTGAGCGGATCGCAACCGACTGAATGCCGATTTCCTCGATCCGCGCGATCGCCGCCTCGTCGAGCAGCGTGCCCGACTTGATCGGGTTCTTCTCGTCCTTGGGATCGATGATGTCTTCGGCGGTGGTACGGCCAAGGATGCGCTCGCCGAGCGAAGCGATGGTCGAACCGCCTTGGACGATCGCCTTCATGTCGAGCGAACGGTCGGTGCCGCAATCTTCCTCGACGATCGTGCAATCCTGGCTGACGTCGACGAGACGACGCGTCAGATAGCCCGAGTTGGCCGTCTTCAATGCGGTATCGGCGAGACCCTTGCGAGCACCATGGGTGGAGTTGAAATATTCAAGGACGGTCAGGCCTTCCTTGAAGTTCGAGATGATCGGCGTTTCGATGATCTCGCCCGACGGCTTGGCCATGAGGCCGCGCATGCCGGCAAGCTGCTTCATCTGCGCCTGCGAACCGCGTGCGCCCGAATGCGCCATCATGTAGATCGAGTTGATCGGGGCCATGCGACCGGTTTTCTTGTCGGTCGGCTGCGCCTTGATCTTGTCCATCATGGCGTTGGCGACCTGGTCGCCGCAACGGCTCCAGGCGTCGATCACCTTGTTGTATTTTTCCTGCTGGGTGATCAGGCCGTCCTGGTACTGCTGCTCGTAATCCTTGACCAGATCCTTGGTCTCGGCAACCAGCCCTTCCTTTTCGTGCGGGATGATCATGTCGTCCTTGCCGAACGAGATGCCCGCCTTGAACGCATGGCGGAAGCCCAGGCCCATGATCGCATCGGCGAACAGGACGGTGTCCTTCTGGCCGGTGTGACGATAGACCTGATCGATGACGTCGCCGATCTCCTTCTTGGTGAGGAGGCGGTTGATCGTGTCGAACGGCACGGTGTGCGACTTGGGCAAGGCTTCGCCGATCAGCATGCGGCCCGGCGTCGTTTCGACGCGCAGCATGAATTCCTTGCCGGCTTCGTCGGTCTGCGGGACGCGCGTCGTGATCTTCGAATGGAGCGTGACCGCGCCGACGTGCAGCGCCTGGTGAACCTCGGCGATGTCCGACAGCATCATGCCCTCACCGGGTTCGCCATCGCGTTCCATGGTGAGATAATAGATGCCCAGCACCATGTCCTGCGAAGGAACGATGATCGGCTTGCCGTTGGCGGGCGACAGGATGTTGTTAGTCGACATCATCAGGACGCGCGCTTCGAGCTGCGCTTCGAGCGACAGCGGCACGTGGACGGCCATCTGATCGCCATCGAAATCGGCGTTGAAGGCCGAGCAGACGAGCGGGTGCAGCTGGATCGCCTTGCCCTCGATGAGGACCGGCTCGAACGCCTGGATGCCGAGACGGTGAAGCGTCGGCGCGCGGTTGAGCATCACGGGATGTTCGCGGATCACCTCGTCGAGGATGTCCCACACTTCCTTGCGTTCCTTCTCGACCCACTTCTTCGCCTGCTTGAGCGTCATGCTCAAACCCTTGGCGTCAAGACGCGCGTAGATGAACGGCTTGAACAGCTCGAGCGCCATCTTCTTCGGCAGGCCGCACTGGTGCAGCTTGAGTTCGGGACCGGTGACGATGACCGAACGACCCGAATAGTCGACGCGCTTGCCGAGCAGGTTCTGGCGGAAGCGCCCCTGCTTGCCCTTGAGCATGTCGGACAGTGACTTCAGCGGGCGCTTGTTGGCGCCGGTGATCGTGCGGCCGCGACGACCGTTGTCGAACAGGGCGTCGACCGATTCCTGCAGCATGCGCTTTTCGTTACGCACGATGATGTCGGGCGCGCGCAGCTCCATCAGGCGCTTGAGGCGATTGTTGCGGTTGATCACGCGGCGATAGAGATCGTTGAGATCCGACGTCGCGAAACGGCCACCGTCGAGCGGCACCAGCGGGCGCAGTTCGGGCGGGATAACCGGCACAACTTCAAGGATCATCCATTCGGGACGGTTGCCCGAATCGATGAAGCTCTCGACGACCTTCAGGCGCTTGATGATCTTCTTGGGCTTCAGTTCCGACTTGGTCGTGGCCAGGTCTTCCATCAGCGCGTCGCGCTCGCCCTCGAGGTCGAGGTCCATCAGCATGTGCTTGACGGCTTCGGCGCCGATCCCGGCGGTAAAGGCGTCTTCGCCATACTCGTCCTGTGCTTCCATCAGCTCTTCTTCGGTGAGCAGCTGGAACTTCTCGAGCGCGGTCAGACCGGGCTCGGTGACGATATAGGCTTCGAAATAGAGGACGCGCTCAAGCTGCTTCAGCTGCATGTCGAGCAACAGGCCGATGCGCGACGGCAGCGACTTGAGGAACCAGATGTGCGCAACGGGGGCGGCGAGCTCGATATGGCCCATCCGCTCGCGGCGGACCTTGGTTACCGTGACTTCGACGCCGCACTTCTCGCAGACGATGCCCTTGTACTTCATCCGCTTGTACTTGCCGCACAGGCATTCGTAATCCTTGATCGGACCGAAGATGCGCGCGCAGAACAGGCCGTCACGTTCGGGCTTGAACGTGCGATAGTTGATGGTTTCGGGCTTCTTGATTTCGCCGAACGACCACGAACGGATGCGCTCTGGCGAGGCGATGCCGATCTGGATCTGGTCGAATGTCTCCGGCTTGGCGGCCGCCGGATTCGCGAAATGGGTGAGTTCGTTCATGGATCGAATTCCTCTTTGCCCCCGCGGCGTTTCCGCCAACGGGGGGCTTGATATCGTGATTACTCGGCGGCTTGCGGCAACTGGCCCATATCGTCGTCCTCGTCGCCATCGGTCAGCGACGACAGTTCGACATTGAGACCCAGCGAGCGCATTTCCTTGACCAGCACGTTGAAGCTTTCGGGGATGCCCGCCTCGAACGTGTCGTCACCCTTGACGATCGCCTCGTAGACCTTGGTCCGTCCGACGACATCGTCCGACTTGACCGTCAGCATTTCCTGCAGCGTGTACGCGGCGCCATAGGCCTGGAGCGCCCAGACCTCCATCTCGCCGAAGCGCTGGCCGCCGAACTGCGCCTTGCCGCCCAGCGGCTGCTGGGTGACAAGGCTATAGGGACCGATCGAACGGGCATGGATCTTGTCGTCGACCAGATGGTGCAGCTTGAGCATGTAGATATAGCCCACCGTCACCTGGCGATCGAACTTGTCGCCCGTGCGACCATCGTAAAGATCGACCTGGCCGCTCTCGTCGAGCCCGGCGAGCTTGAGCATCGCAGAGACATCGGGTTCGCGCGCGCCATCGAACACCGGCGTTGCCATCGGCACGCCGTATTTCAGGTTCGATGCCAGCTCGACAATCTCGGTGTCGGTCCGCTCTTCGATCTCTTCGTCATAGTCGGTGCCATAGACGCGCTTGAGCTCGGCCCGCAGTGCCTCGGGGGGCTTGCCCGCCTTAGGATCGGGATTGGCCTCGCGCCACGCTTCGAGCGCCTGGGTCACCTGCTGGCCGAGGCCACGCGCGGCCCAGCCGAGATGCGTTTCGAAGATCTGCCCGACGTTCATGCGCGAAGGCACGCCCAGCGGGTTGAGGACGATGTCGACCGGCGTACCGTCCTCGAGGAACGGCATGTCTTCTTCGGGCAGAATGCGTGAAATCACACCCTTGTTGCCATGACGGCCGGCCATCTTGTCGCCCGGCTGAAGCTTGCGCTTCACCGCGACAAACACCTTGACCATCTTGAGGACGCCAGGGGCGAGCTCGTCGCCGCGCTCCAGCTTCTCGCGGCGATCCTCGAACTTGTCGACGATCAGCTTGACGGCATCGTCATACTGCGTCTTGACCGCTTCGAGATCGCTCTGGATCTTGTCGTCCTTGACCGCGAACTTCCACCATTCGTGGGTGTCGAGTTCGTTGAGCGCGTCGAGCGTGATTTCCTCGCCCTTCTTGAAGCCCTTCGGCGCCGCGGTCGCGACCTGTCCGGGCAGCATTTCGCGCAGGCGATTGAAAGTCGCCCGGTTGAGAATGGCGCGTTCGTCTTCGCGATCCTTGGTCAGGCGCTCGATTTCCTCGCGCTCGATCGCCATCGCGCGCTCGTCCTTGTCGATGCCGTGGCGGTTAAACACGCGCACCTCGACGACCGTTCCGGCAACGCCCGGCGGCAGCTTGAGCGAGGTGTCGCGAACGTCCGAAGCCTTTTCACCGAAGATCGCGCGAAGCAGCTTCTCTTCGGGCGTCATCGGGCTTTCGCCCTTGGGCGTGATCTTGCCGGCGAGGATGTCGCCAGGTTCGACCTCGGCACCAATGTAGACGATGCCCGCCTCGTCGAGGTTGCGCAGGGCTTCCTCGCCGACGTTGGGAATGTCGCGGGTAATGTCTTCAGGCCCGAGCTTGGTGTCGCGCGCCATGACTTCGAATTCCTCGATGTGGATCGAGGTGAAGACGTCGTCCTTGACGATGCGTTCGGAAATGAGGATCGAATCCTCGTAGTTGTAGCCATTCCACGGCATGAACGCGACGAGGCTGTTCTTGCCGAGCGCGAGCTCGCCGAACTCGGTCGACGGGCCGTCGGCGATGATGTCGCCTTCGTTGACCAGATCGCCGACCTTCACCAGCGGACGCTGGTTGATGCAGGTGTTCTGGTTGGAGCGCTGGA
>CAZHWG010000161.1:0-4785 GCA_964535925.1 uncultured Sphingorhabdus sp. | reverse complement strand
CTGATGTCTTCGGGCAGCGCATTCTCGACCACCCGATCGGGTGCGCCGCTGGCAAGCGCATCGCTCGCCGAGATCATGGCGCTGGCCGACATCGTGCCGAGGACACCGCCGGGCGCACCGTAGAAGGCGACGCTGCCGCCTTCGGATCCATCGCCGACATTCGCCATTCGATCGCGCAGCAGGCGCGAGGTCGCGTCGAGCGCCGCGGTGCCCATCGACTGCATGAGCGGCTGCGTGCGCGGCGCGAAGCTTTCGAGCGCCGCCTGAATGGCCGACTGCGACAGCAGGTCGAGCGGCCCGAACAGGTCGCTGTAGACATCATATTGGACGCGGTTCTGATCAAGCAGCTGGGCGAAGGCCGACTGGATCGGCGACGACGCGTCGATGACATCGGCATACAGACCCGCTTCGATCTCAACCGTCACCGCGTTCGAGCCATAGGTGATCGTTGGCGTGAGAATGGCGCTCAATGCACCCGGCGTGTCGAACGTGCCGTCGATGCCACCTTCTGCGGTCAGGATCGTATAGGTGTTGCCATCACGGACCAAAGCGCCGCTGGCCCCATTGAACACGACCGTTCCACCAAGCGAAGCGGTGCCATCGACATCAGCGGTGGCCAGTACGTTGATCAGATCGGACACCCCGTCGGTCCCGAGGTTCGCCATGTAGACGCTGCCCGAGGCGAGGATGACGTTGCCGTTGAAGGTCAGCGTACCGGTGGTCGTGGCGCTGCCCGGTGCGATGACGCCCGCCATGCTGGTGAAATAGGGCGTGGTGATGCTGCCGCTGCCCTGCAGGCCGCCGCTCATCAGGAAATAGTCGCCCACGCTCGTGAGAGAACCGTTGACGCGCATCATCCCGCTATACTGGGTGACATCGATCAGGCTGGTCAGCGAACCGGCGCTGGTGATGTCGAGTGCGGCGCCGATGCCTGCGATCGTCAGACGATCGATCGTGACATCGCTCGAAAGCGTCGTCGTGCCGTTGGCCGACAACGTGACGTCGAAATAGCGCGGCGCGACGCCATTGACCGGGTCCCCGTCGCTATTGTTGGGGACGAAGTTGGTGGCGCCGGGCAGGCCGTTGCCGAGCGTGGCATTGGGCAAGGCTAGCTGTTCGACCACACCAGCGGTAATCGACCCGCTGCCATCGCTCGCTTCCAGAGAAGGACTGAACGCGGTCAAAGCATCGATCGATGCATAGCCCTTGCCGTTGTTGATCGTGCCGATTGGATCGCCCGAAATCGTCGTGTCGCCTGTCGCGATATCATAGCATTCGTTATAGCCGACGGGTGCTTGGAAGCAGGCCTGGCCGAAGCCGGCGCCCGGGTTGGTGCCCTCGCCGGGCGAGGTGGGAATGCCGTTGACGAGATCGCCTGCGGCGTTGAGCACCATGTAGTTCGGATCGAGCGCGCTGATCCAGTGCGTCGCGTCTTCCCAGTTGCCGTCGCCGGCCTGCGCACCGACATAGTGATAGGGGTTGTTGGCCGCAATCCAGTCCCAATAGAGATAGAGCGGCTGGTAGAAGCTCGCGGTGCCGTAGCTATTGGCCGGCTGGCCGCCGAAGAAGCGCGTGTAGCCGCCCGACAGGACGCCGATCACAAGCGGTGTGTCATAGGTGTCGTCGAGGATCAGCGGACCACCCGAATCGCCGCTCGCGGTGATGCCCTCGTTGGGCAGGGCGTTGTCGCGCCAGGCGTTGAAATCAAAAGGGCTGGCCGTCGCCGTGCCGCGGCGCGGATCGTCGAAGTCGATCCAGTAGAGATTCTGGTAAAGGCCGTTGGGCGAGCCGAACAGGAAGGTTTCGAAGTCGTCGAGACTCGCGAGAGCGCCGAGCGTGTTCTCGGCAATGCGACGGCGGAAATCGCTGCCGCCCGACCCGGTCGTGCCAGTGCCGGTGTTGCCATAGCCATCGAGGACAACGTGGTAGCCGGTGCCGTCCGCGTCGATCGCGCCTGGATCGGGGAGCTGCGAGAACATCAGGGCCCAGGTCGGGATGCCGACAGCGGGCGTGTCGAGCGCGGCCATCGCGATATCGCTATAAATGAACGATCTGGCCTCGGGCTCGAGCGAGCCGGGATGATAGGTGACGTAGTTCGAGTTGTAGAAGGCGTTGGCGGTGTCGGTCTGATTGCCCCCGAAATACCAGTCGATGATACCGGGCAGAGAATAGTTCGAAAAGCCGAAGCCGATGGGCTTTCCGCCATTGGCGGCGCCGTAGTCGGTCGCGGCATCGTTGTTGACGCAATGCGCGGCGAAGATGACGGTGCGCGGGTTGATCAGCGTCGCGGTGCACAGGCCGATAAAGCCGTTCTGCTGATCGACGATCATCTGACCGACGCCGGTGATGTCGTCCGGATCGCGCGCGGTGATCGGCGTCCCCGGGTCGGCAATAACGATCTGCGGATCGGGAGCGACCGGCGCCAGCGTCTGTTGCGCGGAGCCGGTATATTGAACGGTGCTCGCGTTCTGCGCTTCGAGATAGTCGCCCGTCAGCGCGCCATTGGCGAGATCAGACGTGCTCCCTTGCGGCGCGAGGAAGTCGTTGACAGGCGTGAGGCCGATAACGGCACCAGAGGCGGGAGCGATGTCTTCCGGGGCGGCGCTTTGCGCCTGTGCGCCCGTGGCCGTCATCATCGCGATACCGGCAACTGTACCGAGCAACACGATGCGACGATTGGAACTCGACCGGCGAACCTGCGAAATTTTCATTAATACCCCCCTGGAGAAAACCCTGAATATAACTTACGCATTGGACCGGACACTGCCCCTGAAGCTCGTGGTCCGGCCTGCGATATTATGCTTAACGATCGTTATGGTTGATTGGTTTTGGTCTGCGCGTCAAGACAGAATAGATCTTAATCCACTGACAACAAGATAATATCATGACGATCGAGCTGCCTGGCAGGCATCATTTTCGCTGTCAGTGCCAGTATCATGAAAACGATGGTTAATTCCGCCGTTGCGGCCAGTTGGCCGATAGGGTGATGGTTGCCAGTCTTGCCTGGTCGTGAAGGCTACTGGGTCGTGCGGCTCGAGGGGTTCAGCGCACCGGTCCACAGCGCGCCAATTTGAGTAATCTTCGCGGATTTGCCTTTGCCGCGATGCGGTAGGGGCGCTAGGCTCGGGCAACCGTCATCAGGAGTGTCCGATCTTGCGTAAATTCGCCTTACCTTTGCTTGCCCTTCTCGCTTCCTGCACGAGCATGACCGGCCCGTCGCCGACCGCGCTGGCCGATGGCGCGACGCCGATGATCTCGCCGATCCTGACGACGGCGGACGCGCACGACCCGTTCACTTATGCCGAACCCGAAGTTGCCCGCGTGACCCATGTCGCGCTCGATCTCGCGCTCGATTTCAAGGCCAAGCGGGTCAGCGGCAGCGCGACGCTCGATATCCTCGCGGCGGCGGGCGCAGACCAAGTCATCCTCGACAGCGACGGGCTCGACATCGCGTCGATTACCGATGCGTCGGGCAAAAAGCTGGCCTTCACCGTCGGGGCGCAGCAGGCGGGCAAGGGCGCGCCGGTGACGATCGCGATCCCCGCGTCGGATGCTCCGGCGATGCGCAAGATTGTTATTACCTACACCACGCGCCCCGGTGCCGAGGCGCTGCAGTGGCTGGCGCCCGAACAGACCGCGGGCGGCAGCCATCCCTATCTGTTCAGCCAGGGCCAGCCGACGCTCAACCGGACGTGGATCCCGACGCAGGACAGCCCGGGCATCCGTCAGACCTGGGAAGCGCGCATCACCGCACCCGAACCGCTTACCGTCGTCATGTCGGGCCTCAGCCTGTCGCAGGGCGGCGAACCGGCGGGTTCCGCTCGCCGCGCCTTCCGCTTCGCGATGGACAAGCCGGTTGCGCCGTATCTCATCGCGATCGCCGCGGGCGATCTCGAATTCCGCGCGCTCGGCCCGCGCACCGGCGTGTGGAGCGAGCCGTCGATGATCGAGCGGTCGGCCGCCGAACTGGACGATACCGAGAAGATGGTGTCGGCCGCCGAGGCGCTTTACGGCCCCTATCGCTGGGGCCGCTATGACATGATCGTGCTGCCGCCGGCATTTCCCTATGGCGGCATGGAAAACCCGACGCTGACCTTCCTGACGCCGACCTTCCTTGCGGGCGACAAGAGCCTCAACGGCCTCGTCGCGCACGAACTGGCGCATAGCTGGTCGGGCAACCTCGTCACCAACGCCAACTGGTCGGACAGCTGGATCAACGAGGGCGTCACGTCCTACTTCGAAAACCGCATCATGGAGGCTCTCTACGGGAAGAAGCGCGCGATGCAGGAAGCGGCCCTGCAATATGACGGCATGGAAGAGGCGATCGCCGCATACGGAGCCGATGCTGACATCACGCGGCTGCACTTGCCCAAGGATGCCGATACGCCCGACGGCGGCGCCAGCGGCATCATCTACGACAAGGGCGCGATCTTCCTGCGGACGATGGAGAAGATCGTCGGGCGGCAGAAATTCGACGCATGGCTGATGAGCTGGTTCGATCGCCACGCCTTCCAGCCCGCGACATCGGCGCTGATCCTCGCCGACCTGCGCGCCAACCTGGTCAAGGGCGACGGCGCGCTCGAACAGAAGCTGATGCTCGACGCGTGGGTCTATGAGCCGGGCGTCCCGTCGAATGTCTGGCGCCCCGACCCGCAGGCGTTTGCCGATGTCGATGCCGCGGCAAAGGCCTATGGCGTCGATGGCAAGATCGATGCGGCGGCGTGGAAAGGCTGGACGACCGCGGAGCGGCTGCGGTTCATCAGCCGCCTGCCCGAGGAGCGCTCG
>CAZHWG010000160.1:0-4806 GCA_964535925.1 uncultured Sphingorhabdus sp. | reverse complement strand
GAAGCCTGGCTGGCGCGCGCGTTGGCTGCATCGACTGCATCGGGGACGCGTTGGCAGGTGTTGGCCCAGCAGACCGTGATGGGACACCTAAACTATCCTCTCGCGCTCGACGAGACGATCTCCCAAAACGCCCCCGAAATCGTCCGCCGCCAATCAGCATTGCTCGCGGCCGCCTCGCGCGCCGACCTGCCGCTCAATCTCGATGCCTGGGACGGTTATCCGGCGGCGCGGTCGCGATTATTGGCTGCCTCGCAGGAAGCCGACGCCAATCTGGTCGTGCTTTCGGGAGACAGCCATAATGCTTGGGCATTCGATCTTGCCCAGGATGGTGCCCGGGCGGGCGTGGAGATGGCCGGGCAGAGCGTCACGTCGCCCGGTCTCGAAGCCTATCTTCCGGGAGCCGACCCGGCGCGGGTTGCTTCCGCATTGATCGGCGCCAGTCCGGATATGCGCTGGACCGACAGTTCGGGACGTGGTTATCTTACGCTGACGCTGACACCCGACGAGGCGAGGGGTGATTGGCTGTTTCTTGATACGATCCGCGCGCGCTCAACCGGCATTGCAAGGCGTCATAGCATGGGCGTGTCGGCTGGGGCGCGCGCGCTTTCTGCCTAGTTGGTGCCAGTGAGCAATTCATAGCGCCGCCGCAAATGATGGCTGACGGTCTGCCCCATCACCGCTTGCATCAGTTGCTGGCGTGCGGGAATGCCGACACGCGTCGAGCCGATGAGTACCGCGACCGCATAGTTCCGGCCATCGGGCGCGGTGACAATTCCGATATCGTTATAGCCTGCGGTCATCCCGTTCAGATTCTGGCCGGTGCCGGTCTTGTGACCGAAGGCCCAGCCGCTCGGAACGCCGCCGCGCAGCCGTTGCGGGCCGGTATGCGAGCTGCGCATCGCATTGAGCATGATCTGCGTCGAGCGCGCCGAAAGCAGCTCGCCGCGGGTGAGCCGGGCGAGAGCCTCTACCGTGCCGACTGCAGTGGCGCCATCGATGGGATCGGAGAGGTAGCGGTCCATAGCCGCCTGACGGACCGATCCCGGGAGGTTGGCGCGCGCGGTATAGAAATTGTTGCCGTCGGAGAGGCTCTGCCGCCATTCGAGCCCGGCGATGCCGCTTTGCAGCAGCCGTTCGCCGGGGCCGAAGCGCAGCCCGCGCAGATCGTTGCGCGCCAGAAAGCCGTTGACCGCGCCGGGTCCGCCGGCCAGCCACAGCATCTTGTCATTGGCCAGATTGTCCGATCGCGTCATCGCCTGCTCGAACAGATAAGCGAGCGTCGTCTCATAGCCGTTACGCCCGACCTGCGCGCGCATCGGCTGGTGGAAGACGACGAAATCGGCGGGCGTGACGGTGACGTTTTGATTGAGCGAGAGCTGGCCGCGATCGACAAGATCGAGGACGGTGAGCGCGACCCACATCTTCGAAACGCTTTGCTGCGGCATATAGCGCTCGCCGTTCCACGATACCGTCCAGCCCTGTTCGATATCGCGCACAGCGATACCGACCTCGCCGTTGAAGCCGCTGCCGAGCGCATGGATCGCGTCGGTCAGTTCGCGGCTCGGGCCTTCGGCAAGCTGAGGGGCGCGGCGTTCGACAGGAGGTGGCGGCGCAACATAGGGGCGGGTGGCCTCCGCGGAAGGTCGCGATTGCGGGATGGCTCCCGAACAAGCCGATACGAAAGCCGTCAGCAGCAAGACCGCAACAATCTCGCACAACGCGGTCCAACGCTTTTGCAAAGCTTTGATTTTCATGCTTAACCTGCCCTTCCGCTACACGCGGCAAGCCCCGCTCGCACGCCTGACGACCATAGCGCAGCCCGGCGCGTGAACGAAGCGGCGTATCGCCCCGCTCCAACGGTGCGCCGCACAGGCGAGTCGCTTCGTCGCTTACTCCCAGAAATAGGGCTGACGCTGGCGGCTCCCCGTGATCGTTTCGTTCATCGTCAGCGGATCATACATCCGGCCGCCGATCATGACGTAGCGGATGTCGTCGCTATTCTGGATATCGATCGTTGGATCGGCGTCGAGGACGACGAGATCGGCGAGCTTGCCGACCTCGAGGCTACCGAGATCGCGGTCGAAGCCGAGTGCGCGCGCGGGCATGATCGTCCCCGTCATCAGCGCCTCGATCGGGCTCCAGCCGCCGCGCACGAAGCTCCACAATTCCCAGTGCGCCGCCAGCCCTTCTTCCTGGCCGTGCGCGCCGATCGACACGGGTACGCCGCGTTCGAATAGCCGGTGCGCCTGCGCCGCGCTTTCATCGTCGACATAATCCTCTTCGGGCGCAATCGTCCGGCGCACCGAGTTCGCCTGCAATTGGCGCGGAGGTGCGTTGCGCGACAGGATCGGGTGCCGCCACACATCGGTATGCGCGCGCCAATAGGGATCGCCGGCGAGTCCGGAATAGGTGACGACCAGTGTCGGATTATAGGCGACATGGCTCTGGCCGAAGAAGCTCAGCACGTCTTCATAGAGCATCGCCTGAGGGATATTGTGCTCAAGCGAGGTGTTGCCGTCGGCGATGATCGTCATGTCCATGCCGAACAGCGAGCCGCCTTCGGCGACGACCGAGATACTCTGCTCGAGCGCCGCGGCAATGACCTGCTGGCGCTGGTCGCGGCGCGGCTGATTGTAGTTCTTGATCGAATGCGCGCCCTGAATGGCGAGCCGGCGGATATGGTGACGTGCGTCGTCGCGCGAGTTGATGACGGCATAGGCGCCGGGCGCCTGCGCGCCATAGACGATTTCGCCGGTCGAGAAGAGCCGCGGTGCGAGGATGGCGCCCGCCCGCTGCATCTCGGCGGCGGGGAAGAACTCGCTCGACGATGTCGACGGGTTGTGAACCGTCGTTACGCCGAAAGCGAGGTGCGCCATGGTGTGCCAGTTTTGCTGCGGGATGATGTCGTCGGTGCCTTGTGGCCCATGCGAATGCGCGTCGATCAGACCGGGAATGATCGTCGCGCCCGCAACGTCGACACTGCGGATGCCGGCCGGAATCGCCGTCGTCGCAGCCGGACCAATCGCCGCGATGCGATCGCCGTCGATGACGATGACGCCATCGTCGATGATCCCGCCGTTGTCGTCGGCCATCGAGACGATCCGCGCGCCGGTCAGCGCAATTCGTCCGGTCGCGCGGTCGGCGGTCACCGGGATCGCCAGCGAAACGCCGCTGGTCGGGGGAGTAAAGGCGGCGCGGGTTTCTCCCTCGGCGGCGGGTGCGCGAAAGAAGACGTCGGCGAGATCGGCGCTGTACAGCGTCGGGCCGAGCGTCCAATGAAGCCGTGTGCCGTTGTTCGACCAATTGGGCCAGGTCGCCCCGTCGCCGCTGACGAGAACGGTGGGGAGTCCGGTATTCTCGAGTCCGACAGCGACCTCCTGCGCGCCGGCGAGGAACGGCATCGCATAGGCCTGATAATTCTGCTGGAAGACCATGTTGTGACCGTCGGGCGAAACCTCGAAATTGGTCACGAGATCGCCCGAGGCATGGACGCGGCGGTCCGATCCGAGCCGGTCGACGCTGACCAGCTTTTGCTTATTCTCCTCCGATACCGTCATATAGACGCGGCCGGCATCGGCGCCGAAATGGGGGTTCGAGCCGTCGGTCGTCAGCCGCACTTCCTCGCCGCCCGCTGCGGCGATGAGGTAGACGCCAGTGCGCTCGGACCACTCGTCCGAAGTCAGGAAGCCGCCGGCTCCCTGTTCATAGACGATGCTGGCGCCGTCCGGCGAAAAGCGCGGCCGGCGGAAATGGCCGGGATGCGAGGTCACGCGGCGATCGCCGCCGCCGTTCGCATTCATCACATGGATTTCGCCAAGCCCGTCGTCGGTCCAGCGAACGTAAACGATGTCGCGTCCGTCGCGCGACCAGCTCGGGAAGAGCTCGAACGCGCCAGACTGGCTGGTCAAGCGACGCGGCCCCGCGCCGCCGAGATCGCGGACATAGAGATGGCCGAGGCTTTCGAAGATGACGCGCCGCCCGTCGGGAGAGACATTGGCGAAGCGCGGCATCCGCGTCTGGAATGTCGCCGGCGCGACCTCGATCTGCGGCCGCGGCGGATCGATCAGGTCGCGCGTATCGGCGACGCGAAACGGGATGACGGTATCGGCGCCGCTCGCGACATTAAGCCTATGAATTTGCCCCCCCGCCCAAAAGACCAGGCTGGCGCTGTCGGGCGTCCAATCCATCCGCGGGTAGGTGCCGTAGACCGACCAGGTTTCCTGCATATCGCGGTCGAGCGCGTCATAGACGCGGCGCTCTGCGCCCGAGCGCAAATCCTTGACGTAGAGTGTCGATTGCGTGCGCTCGCGGCGGACAAAAGCGATATAGCGGCCATCGGGCGAAGGTCGCGGATCGATCGAGCCGCCCGCCCCCGCGACGACGGTCTCGCGCTCGCCGCTCGCCATGTCATAGCGCTCGATGTTGAACAGATCGGTGTTCGAATCCTGCGCATATTCGAAGATCGGCCCCGGGGTGACGTTGCGGCTGAAATAGATGCCATCGCCATCGGGCGCGAAGACGGGCTCGCCGAGATCTTTTTGATGGTTCTCGCTCGGCCGTTCGACGAGCGCGACGCCCTTACCGCCCGAAACATGGTAGAGCCAGACCTCGCCGGCTCCGAGCGACCGACCGGTGGTGAAATGCTTGCGCGCGACGATAAACCTTCCGTCGGGCGACCAGTCGGGCTGGTTGAGCAGCCGGAAGTCCTCGTTGGTGACCTGGCGCATCTCCGAGCCGTTGATGTTCATCACCCAGATATTGTCGCCGCCGCCGCGATCCGAGGTAAAGGCGATCCGGCTGCCGTCG
>CAZHWG010000159.1:2365-4813 GCA_964535925.1 uncultured Sphingorhabdus sp. | reverse complement strand
CGCCAACGGCCTGCCGGTCGTCGTTCTGGTCGATCATCGACCAGCACGACGACCGGCAGGCCGTTGGCGTCATCGCCGCTGCGCGCATAATAGCGTTCGATATCGCTTGCCCGACGGCCGCGCTGCGACACGATCTCGCCCGAATTGAGAAACACGTCGCTGACCGCAATCGCCTCGTCGAGCAGCCCGCCCGGGTTCGAGCGCAGGTCGAGCACATAACCGGTCGGCGCGTGGCCCAGCGTCTTGGTAATACCGCGTATCGCGGCGCGGACGTCCTTGCCGGTATCGCTCGAAAAACCGATGATCGTGATGACGCCGACATCGCCGTCGACCTTCCACTTGACCGGCTTCAGGTCGATGATCTCGCGGACCAGCTTCAATTCGATAGGCTTGTCGCGGCCCGGCCGCACGATCGTGATGCTGATCGGGGTGCCCGGCTTGCCGCGCATCAGGTCGACCGCCTCGTCGATCGTCATGCCATAGATCAGCTGGTCGTCGACGCGCGTGATATAGTCGCCGGCCTTGATCCCGGCGCGATCGGCGGGCGTGTCCTGCGTCGGGGTGATCACCTTGACCGCGCCGTCCTCCATCGTGACGGTCAGGCCGAGGCCGCCATATTCGCCGTCGGTCTGCAGCCTCAGATTCTCGAAGTCATCGATATCGAGATAGCTCGAATGCGGGTCGAGGCTGGTCAGCATGTCATTGATCGCGCCTTCGATCAGCTTGCCGTCGTCGACCGGTTCGACATAATTGACGCGGACCGTCATGAAGACGTTCATGAATCGCGCCAGGTCGTCCTGCGTGCGCGAATCGACCGCGGCCATCGCGCTCGTCGCGACGGGCACGAGGGCGATCGCCGACAACGCCAGCAACGGGCGCAGGGCCTTCCACTTCGATGGTATCGTGCGCGGCAATTCGATGGCCATAAATGTCTTTCCGTAGCGGGCCTGCGGCCCGTTATATGTCCCGACCACTTTAAGCGTGCTCGGCGGGGCTTGCAAAGCCCGCATTTAACCCCGTTCGCTTGGCACGACCGGGTGAAGTGCGGCTGAACGTGTCGGGCGTCCGCCGACCAGGCGTCAGCCAAGCAATGCAACGATATCGATCGGCTTGCCCGCGCGGCGCAGCTCGACGGTGATGCGCGGCGATCCCGGACCCGCGCGACCAACCGGATCGCCCTGTCGGACGCGGTCGCCGACCGCGACGCTGACCCCGACGAGATTGGTGATCAGGCTGGTCCAGCCGCCGTCATGTTCGATGATCAGGATCGATCCATAGCCACGATAGGGCCCGGCAAAGGCGATCCGTCCGTCGGCCGGGGCGACCGCCTGTGCACCCGGCTGCGCCTCGATCGTCAGCCCGCGCGAACGCACGCCGCTCGGCGTTGGCTCGCCCAGGCCGATGACGATGTCGCCGACCACCGGCAGGCGATAGGCGGGTCGGCCCGTCGTGCGAGCGACGGTCGGCGGCGGACTTCGTACCGCAATCGCGCGCGTCGGATCGCGCGGCCGGGCGATCGGGCCGGGCAGCTCGGCGAGCGCGGCGCGCCGATCGGCGGCGTCCTCGCGCGAGCCAAGCAACTGGGTGATGTCGCGTGCGTCCTCGCCAAGTGCGATCGCGCGGTCCGATTCGATGCCCGCACCGCGCGCCAGCCGCCGCGAGGTCAGCCGCCGCTCGGCCTCGAGCCGCGACAGCTCGGCGCGCTGCTGCGTCAGCCGCTCGCGCCCCGCCCGGAGCGAGGCAACCGCGCGCTTGGCCTGGCGGTCGAGCGCGCGCATCCGTTCGAGTTCGAGCCGCAGGTCGGCGGTGCGGCGCTCGATTTCGGGCAGCACCGCCTTGAGGACGCTGCGAATATGGACCATGTCGGTCATCGATCCGGGCCGCGCGAGCAGCGCGACCGCAGGCTTGCGCGCGAGCGACTGCAGCGCGGCGGTCAGGCGGATGACGGGCAGTTGCCGCTCGGCGAGGCGTGCCTGCTGCAGGCCGAGCCGGCGGCGGATCAGAGAGAGTTCGGCCTCGCCCGCGCCGATATCGGCCTCGGCCGCCTGGATCCGCGCGGCGATCGCCGCAGCCTGCGTCCGGGCGCGATCGGCCGCGCTGCTCGCGGCGGCGGCGCGCTGTTCTAGCACGCTGCTGCGCCGCTTAGCCTCGAGCGCCTGCGCGCGGGCGCGGGCCAGCGCGGTGCGTTCTGCAGCGAGGACGGGATCGATCGGCGATGCGGCGGGCCTGGCGGTCGTCGGGGCAGACGATATCGCGGGCGCGGCAAGTGCCAGCACGCCGAGCGCGGCGATCGCGATCCATGAGCCACTGCGCGCCATTATCCCTCCCGATGATAGGGATGGTTAGCAAGGATGCTCGTCGTCCGCCACAATTGCTCGGCGAGCATCGCGCGCGCCATCAGATGCGGCCAGGTCGCGCGACCGAACGAGAGCAGCAGGTCGGCCGAGG
>CAZHWG010000159.1:0-2355 GCA_964535925.1 uncultured Sphingorhabdus sp. | reverse complement strand
GCGCCGATCAGGAAGCGCGCTTCGCGCATGCCGTCGTCGCGCCAGCGTTCAAGCCGCCGCGCGAGCGTCATCGACGCCAGCTGCTCGCCCTTTTCGTCGAGCAGGATGGTGACCGACGGCGTTGCCGGTGCGGGAAGTTTCCCGCCGGTATCGGGCAGTTCGGTGATCTTGTGCGGCCACGCTAGGCGCTTGGTGTAGCGATCGACCAGCTCCGCCTCGGGACCGCGGCCGATCTTTCCACGCGCGATGATGTGGAGCAACATGGCGGGGGCGGCGCTGGCGCGCGCCTAGTGCGTCGATTCGGCGGGCGCGTCCTCGACCTGCCACATGCGTTCGAGATTGTAGAAGCTGCGCACCTCGGGCCGGAACAGGTGGACGATGACATCGTCGGCATCGACCAGCACCCAGTCGGCGGTCGGCAGGCCTTCGATGCGGACCTTGCGCTTTCCCTCGCGCTTGATCCGCTCGGCCAGCTTGTTCGCCATCGCAGCGACGTGGCGCGTCGAGCGGCCCGACGCGATCACCATATGGTCGGCGATGCTCGACTTGCCCGCGAGCGGGATCGTCACGAGTTCGATCGCCTGATCGTCGTCGAGGCTGGCGAGGACGAGCGCGTGCAGCTCTGCAACCGCGGCGTCGGAGGCAGCGCGGGCGGCAGCGGCGCGATCTTTGGCCGGGGCTTTCGCTGTCGGCGCGGCGGGGGTGGTAGGGCTCAAAACGGTTCCTCGGGGTTGATGACGGCATGCGTAACGGGATCGCGCAGTGCGCGGCCCGCGTAACGGAGATGCCAATGGGGATCGGACTGCCTGAGCAGCGTGGCCGAGCGCGGATCGGGTCGAAAGCGCAGCAGCACGAGCGCGGGCGGTCTCCAGTCGGTCCAGTCTTTGGCGGTGGCGGGTTCGTGGACGAAGCGATCCAGCCAGGCCATGGCGGGGCTCGCCATAGCGTCGTCATCATAGCCGGGTCGCGCGATAACCGCAATCGGCATGATATGCGCGATGTCGCGCCAGTCCTTCCACTGGTCGAACTGCGCCAGGTTGTCGGCCCCCATCAGCCAGATGAAATCGTCTGCCGGATAACGCGCGCCGATCGCCTGTAGCGTATCGACGGTATAGAGCGTGCCGAGCTCGCGTTCGATCGCGGTCGGCCTGATCGGCGCGCGGCGTGCCTGGGCGATCGCCGAAGCCATGCGCGCGGCGAGCGGCGCCATCCCCGCTTTGGGTTTCAGGGGATTGCCCGGCGAGACCAGCCACCAGACCTCGTCGAGACCGAGCGCGCGGCGCGCAAACAGGCTGATCGCGCGGTGTCCGCCATGCGCCGGATTGAACGATCCGCCGAGCAGGCCGATGCGGCTCATGGGCCGGGGTTCACGAAATGCGCCGATGCGTTCACAACCGCCGACTAGCAAGCGCGCGATACCGAAGCAAAGCCCCTATGCGATTGCTGACAGCCTTGTTAGGAGTAGGGCCATGACGGGGGACATCGACGGCATCGGCGATATCGTGACGGGCGGGCTGGCGGCCAGCGCGGTGTCGCGCGCCGGGCGCCGCGCCAGCGCGCGCCATTCGCCCGATGCCGATATCGAGCACGGCCTGTGTCTCAATTGCGGCGCGGTGCTGACCGGCGATTATTGCGCCAGCTGCGGCCAGTCGGCGCACATCCATCGTTCGGTCGCGGCTTTCTTCCACGACCTGCTCCACGGCGTCCTGCATTTCGAGGGCAAGACCTGGCGCACGCTTCCGCTGCTCGCGTGGCGGCCGGGCGAGCTCACCCGCCGCTATATCCACGGCGAGCGCGCGCGCTTCGTCTCGCCGATGGCCTTGTTCCTGTTCGCGGTCTTCCTACTGTTTGGCGTCGCCAGCTTTGCCGGCGGTGATCCCGACCTGACCAATGCCGGCCCCGGCGTCACGACCAGGATGGTCGAGGAGGCCAAGGCGCTCAACAGCGAAATCGAAACGCAGCAGGCGAAGATCGCGTCGGGAAAACTCGATGCTGCCGAGCTGGCCAAGGCGCGCAGCGACCTTGCCGAAGCCGAACAGGCGCAACAGGCGCTGATGACGGGTTATCGCACGCTGACCGGCCAGGGCGTCGGATCGACCGGCACCTCGCGCGAGGAGGCCTATGCCGATTTCATGCGCAACGTCGACAGCGATTACCGCACGGCATTCAACGATGCCCCGCTGTCGCAACGCCCGGTCGTCGATGCCTCCGTCGACGAGCTCCAGTCTCTCGAGCGCAGCTGGCTCGGCCGCAAGGTCGTCCAGGGCATCAAGAAAGCGCGCGAGAATCCGTCGCTGGTGTTCTACAAGATCAAGACCAACGCCTATAAGTTCGGCTGGGCGCTGATCCCGCTGT
>CAZHWG010000158.1:0-4832 GCA_964535925.1 uncultured Sphingorhabdus sp. | reverse complement strand
GGCGGCAGCCGCGCCGGCGAGACGCGCGCATGAGCGTTCGCTCAGTGATTGCCGGGACCGGATCGGCGCTGCCCGCGCGGCGCGTGTCGAATGCCGAGCTGACCGAGACCGTCGATACGACCGACGAATGGATCGTCGAGCGGACCGGGATCCGCTTTCGCCATATTGCCGCGCCCGAGGAAACGACCGCGACGCTGGGCGCCGATGCCGCACGCAAGGCAATCGCGGCGGCGGGGCTCGAACCCTCCGACATCGGCTTGATCGTCCTCGCCACCGCGACGCCCGACCAGACCTTTCCGTCCAGCGCGACGAAGGTCCAGGCGCTGCTCGGCATCAAGGACGCGGTCGCGTTCGACATTGGCGCAGTTTGTTCTGGTTTCCTCTATGCGATGGGTGTCGCCGACAGCATGATCCGCACCGGCACCGCGAAACACGCCCTGGTGATCGGATCGGAAACCTTCAGTCGCATTCTCGACTGGGAGGATCGCACGACCTGCGTCCTGTTCGGCGACGGTGCGGGCGCGGTCGTCCTGTCGGGCGAGCGGGACAGCGAACGCGGCATATTGTCGTCGAGCCTTCACGCCGATGGCGGCCATGGCGAATTGCTCTATGTCGATGGCGGACCGTCGACCACGGGCACCGTCGGCAAGCTTCGCATGAAGGGGCGCGAGGTGTTCCGCCATGCGGTGACCAACCTCGCCTCGGTCATGGGGATTGCGCTCGATCAGGCGGGGGTCAAGGCGTCCGACGTCGACTGGGTCGTGCCGCACCAGGCCAATATCCGCATCCTCGAGGCGACCGCCAAGAAGCTGGGCCTGCCGATCGAGCGTGTCGTCGTGACGGTTGCCGAACATGCCAATACCTCGGCGGCGTCGGTGCCGCTGGCGCTCGACACGGCAATCCGCGACGGCCGGATCAAGCGCGGCCAGATGCTGGTGCTCGAAGCGATGGGCGGCGGCTTCACTTGGGGGGCGACGGTCGTCCGTTACTGACTGGACTGGCTCGATTTACAGATGGTTCTTGGTGCGCTAACACAAGTGCGCCACGCGAGATTGACGAGGGAGTGTAGATTTGAGCACCGGGACATTGACGCGCGCCGATCTGAGCGATTCGATCCATCGCAAGGTGGGACTTTCCAAATCCGAAGCGTCCGACATGGTCGAGCATATCCTCGCCTGCATGTGCGGCGCATTGGGCGACGGCGAGCAGGTCAAGCTGTCGGGTTTTGGTACCTTCCTGCTGCGCGACAAGGGCGAGCGCGTCGGCCGCAATCCGAAGACCGGCGTCGAAGTGCCGATCACGCCGCGCCGGGTCATGACGTTCCGCGCCAGCCAGGCGATGCGCGAACGGATCGCACAGGGCAAATAGCAGCATGTCCGCCGCCACCGAAAAGGATGATGGCGCGATGCTGACGATCGGCGAATTGAGCGCCGAGCTGGGCCTTCCGACGCATATCCTGCGCTATTGGGAAACCAAGTTCAGCCAGCTTCGCCCGCTCCAGCGGTCGGGCAACCGCCGCTATTACCGGCCTGCCGACGTCGCGCTGGCAAGGCGGATCAACGAACTGCTCAACACCCGCGGCTTCACGATCAAGGGCGCGCAAAAAGAGCTGCGTGGCGGTAGCGCGCAGGATGCGCCAGCCGAGCCAGCCCGGCCCGTGCCACCGACCGCACCCCGGACAGCGTCGGCCCCCAGCAACATTGCACAGCTTCGTGCCATTAGGCAGCATCTGGCCGAGGCTCTCGCCGCCGCCTGATCGCCGCATTTCTGCCTAGTATTCGGGACCCAGCGTCGGATCGATGTCGCGTGGCCGGACGAATCGTTCGAGCGTACCGGTGCCGAAGGCGGCATCGCTCCAGCTCATGCAATCGAGCCGCAGGCAGGCGAGCGCCCCGGTCGGATATTTTTCTTCAAGGCTCGCATAAACGGTGTCGCGCTGACCATCGGCCAGCCGCAGCGCCAGTTCCTCGATCCCGGGATTGTGTCCGGCGAGCAAAAGGTGCTTCGCCTCGTCGGGGGTTTCGCGGATAATGTCGAGCAGCATCGTGGCGGACGCCAGATAGGCGCGGCGATCCCAGACCGGGTCGGGCCGCGGTGGTTCGAGTTCCCCAAGGAAGATCGCTAGCGTCTGTTCGACGCGCAGCGCGGGCGAGGCGACGACCCAGTCGAAAATCATCAGTCGGTCATGGGCATGCGCGCCTATCGTGCGCGCGGCTTTCTGCCCGCGCGCGTTGAGCGGGCGATCGAAATCGCGCAGCGCGGGATTGTCGATTCCCGATTTGGCATGCCTCAACAGCGTCAAGGATTTCATGGGTCCGCTCCCGCCGACGTTACTCTCGCACGCGCGCGCCCTTTGCAGCAAATCGCGCGACGCGAAACCCCCCTTAGCCCGATTCGACGCGACTCTCCACCGGGCTTGGCGTGAAGGTTCGAACCGCCTCGGCGGCTTCGTCGAGCGTCACACGGCGGATCGGCGTGCCCTCTGGAAAGGCGTTGAGCAGCCGTGAGGGCACCGCCGACGACAGTAGGACGAACTGGCCAAAGTCGTCGCGGCGGCGGATCAGCCGCCCGAACGCCTGCGCAAGGCGCGCGCGAATCTGGCGATCGTCATAGTCGCTGCCGTCGGCGGCGAGCTTTCGCGCGGCGTGGAGGACGGTCGGTTTCGACCAGGGAACCCCCTCCATGACGACGAGGCGCAGCGAATGGCCTGGGACATCGACGCCGTCGCGCAAGGCGTCGGTGCCGAGCAACGAGGCGTGCGGATCTTCGCGGAAAATGTCGACCAACGTGCCCGTGTCGATCGCATCGACGTGCTGCGCGTAAAGCGGCAGCCCCTCGCGCGCGAGCCGGTCGGCGATCCGCGCATGAACGCCTCGCAGGCGCCGAATCGCGGTGAACAGGCCGAGCGTGCCGCCGCCCGCGGCGAGGATCAGCCGGGCATAACCGCCGGCGAGCGCGGGCAGGTCGCCGCGCTTGATATCGGTGACGATCAGGACTTCGGAGCGGCGCGCGTAATCGAACGGGCTCGGCGCCTCGAAATGGAGCGGGGGCTGGTCCAGGTGTACCGCGCCGGTGCGCGCGTCGGCACCGTCCCAGCCGCCGCCCGCCCTCAATGTCGCCGAGGTCATCAGGACGCCATGCGCGGGCTTGAGGACGATGTCGGCCACGGGTCGCGTGGGATCGAGCCAGTGGCGGTGGAGCCCCGCATCCCACTCGCGCCCGTCGCTGCGGTCGAGCGCGAACCAGTCGACGAAATCGGGATCAGCGGGACCGCCGATCCGCGCGACGAGCGCGATCCACGACGATAGCGTGTCGATTCGCCAGGCGAGGCTGGCGAGCGCGCCTTCAACGCGGGCGCGCGCCTGTGCATCGAGCCAATCGGGCGCATCCTCGATCACCGCTTCGAGCCGCTTGCCAAGCTGGACCAGCGGACGATGGATCGCCTCGAGCACGTTGGTGGCGGTCGCGGCGGCGTCGATCAGGTCGCCCGGGACCTCGGCGATCTCGGTTTCGAGCCCATAGCCGGCGTCGGCCTGGCTGCGGCTGGCGCTCGCGTCGCGCGCGTAGACGAGGCTGCGGACGTGCGCGAGCAGCGCCTCGAGCGGGCCGAAGGCGGCATTTTCCTGCAGCCGCTGGAGCCAGCCGTCGCTCGGCAGCGCCTCGGCCGCGGCGACCGCGGCGGCGATCGCCCGCGCGCCCGCCTCGTCGTAGCTGGCAAGATCGCCGAGCCGCGCGGCAAGCCCACGCCGTCGCCCGCGGCTACGGCCCTCGGGGCCGATGATCCAGCGGCGCAGCTCGATCGCCTCCTGGCCGGTCAGCGCGGCGGCGAACATCGAATCGGCGGCGTCGAACAGGTGATGGCCCTCGTCGAAGATCAGCCGCGTCGGGCGCGTCGCCGCCTCGCGTCCGCGCGCCGCGTTGACCATCACGAGCGCATGGTTGGCGATGACGATATCGGCGTCGACGCTGGCGCGGACGCTCTTTTCGATGAAGCATTTTCGATAATGCGGGCAGGCGGCATAGATACACTCGCCGCGTCGGTCGGTCAGCGCGGTCGCGCCGGCGCGGCGGAACAGTGTCGGCAGCCAGCCGGGCAGGTCGCCGCCGACCATGTCGCCGTCGCGGCTATAGGCGGCCCAGCGCGCGACGAGCTGCGCGAGGATCGCGGCGCGCCCGGCAAATCCGCCCTGCGTCGCATCCTCGAGGTTGAGCAGGCAGAGGTAATTCTCGCGCCCCTTGCGCACCGCCACCTTGGCGCGATGCGTGGCATCGTCGGGATAGAGGCGGCGCGTTTCGCGCGCGAGCTGGCGTTGCAGCGCCTTGGTAAAGGTCGACACCCAATATTGCCCGCCCGACGCGCGCGCCCACAGGTCCGCCGGGGCGAGATAGGCGAGCGTCTTGCCGATGCCGGTGCCCGCCTCGGCAAGCAGCATATTGGGTTCGTCGCGCGCGATGCGCGGGTCGAAGGCGGCGGCGGCGGCGCGCGTATAATCCTGCTGGCCGGTGCGTCGTTCGGCCGCGGCGCCGGTCAACTCGCCGAGCCGCTCGACCGCTTGGTCGCGATCGACCGCGACGCTGCGCGGTTGTGGTCGCGGCGCGGCTTCCTCCCACTCGTCGAGCCGCGAGAACAGCCAGCGCTCGCCCTGTTCGGGCCTGGCGATGCGCCCTGCGACTTCGGCAGCCCATGGCCATCGCAGGCGATAGAGCGATTGCGCCGAGGTCCACGCGCCCTCGCGTTCGGGCCAGTCGCCGGCGGCGAGGACGGCGAGCAGCTTTTGCGCGGCGACGAGATAGGTTCGCGCCGCCTCGCGTTCGTCGCGCGGCGGCGTCAG
>CAZHWG010000157.1:0-4832 GCA_964535925.1 uncultured Sphingorhabdus sp. | reverse complement strand
TGGCGTTCCAGGGCGTTACCGAACGGCTTGGCAAGGGCATCTACACCCCCGTCGTCGAGGACAAGATCCGCGCCGTCGCCGAAACCGCGCGCGTCTTCATGGGCCGCGCACGCAAATGGGGCGTCAAGATAGCCTTCGGCACCGATGCCGGCGTCTTCGCGCACGGCCGCAATGCCGGCGAGTTCCGCCTGATGATGGGCCAGGGCATGACCAGCCGCGAAGCGCTCGCCAGCGCTACCACGGTTGCCGCCGAAGTGCTCGAAATGCAGAACGAGATCGGCCGACTCGCCCCGGGCTATTCGGCCGACATGATCGCGGTCGACGGCAACCCGCTGGACGATGCGACGATCCTCGAAAACGTCGGCTGGGTCATGGTACGCGGCAAAACGGTCGAGTGACGTAACCGGCCAGCCGCACCCTCGCCTGCCCCTTGCATCACGCCGTTATCCGTATTAGGCAGATAATACACTCGATCTGAAAGGCCCCGTCATGACCCTCCTCCGTTCCGCCTCGATCCTCGCGCTCATGCTTCCACTCGCCGCCTGCGCGACGATCGACGATGGCACCGCCGCTCCCTCGGTCGCCGATCGCGTTGTCGCCGCGGTCGATACCGCCACGGCAACCCAGGCCGAGCACGATCGCCTGTTCGCGCTGTTCGCCGCGAGCGACGAGGCCAATCTCAAGCGCAACCCGGTCGAGGCGCTGTTTCGCGGCGACATGCGCTACGCAGACCGGCTCGGCGATTACCTCACCGACGAATACAACGATGCCGAACGCGCCGCCGCCAACGACAACCTCGCCGCGCTTGCCGAAATCGATCGCGGCGCGCTCGATGCGAACGACCGGATCGCTTATGATGTCTTCGCGTACAACCAGCGCCAGGCGCTCAAGGGCCTGACGCCTGAAATCCTCGCGCTGACCGATGTCCGCCCGGTCAATCACTTCTCGGGCCTGCACACCTTCTATCCGACCTTCGCCAGCGGCAAGAGCGCCGCGCCGTTCAAGACGATCGCCGACTATGAGAACAACCTCAAGCGGCACGCCGAATACATCACGCTGACCGACCGCGCGATCGCCCGCTTCCGCGAAGGCATGAAAAGCGGCGTCGTCGAGACCAAGCTGACCGTTCGCAATGTCATCGAACAGCTCGATACCCAGCTCGCCCAGCCGGTCGACCAGTCGCCCTTCTACGGTCCGATCGGCATGTTTCCCGACGATTTCAGCGCCGCCGACAAGGCGCGACTGACGAGCGAATATCGCGACGTCATCGCAAACGGCATCTATCCCGCGCACAAGCGCCTGCGCGATTTTCTCGCCAACGAATATCTGCCCGAGGCGCGCTCCGAGGTCGGCCTGTCGCAGATGAAGGGCGGCGCGAAACTCTATGCGCAGATGATCGAGAGCACGACGACGCTGCCGCTGACCGCCGACTATCTCCACGATCTGGGCCTCAGCGAGGTCGCGCGGATCCGTACCGCAATGGAAAAGGTCAAGGCCGAGGTCGGATTCGAGGGCTCGCTCAACGAGTTCTTCGAAGCGCTACGCGCCGATCCCAAGCTCCAGCCCAGGAGCCGCGAATGGCTGACCCAGGATTATTACCGCATCGGCAAGCTGGTCGACGCGCAAATCCCGCGCTTCTTCTCGCTCGTGCCGAAGACCCCGCTCGAAATCCGCCCCTATGAGGAATTCCGCGAGAAGTTTCAGGCCGGAGGCAGCTACCAACAAGGCGCGCCCGACGGTTCGCGACCCGGCATCTTCTATTTCAACGCCTACGACCTGCCGAGCCGCAACATCATCGGCAACACCACGCTCTATCTCCACGAAGGCGCACCCGGCCACCATTTCCAGATCAGCCTGGCACAGGAGAACGAGGCGCTGCCCGCGTTCGTGCGCTTCGGCGGCAACACCGCCTATGTCGAGGGCTGGGCGCTCTATGCCGAGACGCTGGGCTACGACATGGGCCTGTTCGACGATCCCTATCAGCGCATGGGCACGCTCTCGGACGAGATGCTGCGCGCGATGCGCCTCGTCGTCGATACTGGCATCCATGCCAAAGGCTGGGGCCGCGACAAGGCGATCGCCTACATGATCGACAATTCGACGATGGGACAGACCGACGCCACCGCCGAGGTCGAGCGCTATATCGCGATTCCCAGCCAGGCGCTCGCCTACAAGGTCGGCGCGCTGACCATCCAGCGGCTCCGCGACAAGGCGAAGGCAGCGCTCGGCGACCGTTTCGACATTCGCGATTTCCACGCGCAGGTTCTCGGCACCGGCGCGCTGCCGCTACCCGTGCTCGAACAGAAGATCGACGACTGGATCGCGGCCGGCGGCGGCGCATAACCGCATCAGGCTTGCGAGCGAAGCGCGCAGGAAACGATCGAGAGGGGCGAATGCGCCCCTCTCGCCCATCGGAACATCATGGATTCTCCGTGCGTTAGTATTGTGAAGGCGCCGCCTCCGCGCGCCGCACGAACGAGGAGACACGTCATGGCGACGAACACCGGCGACGGCCATCGCACCGGTTCGGTCGACAACCGCACCCAGGTCAGGAATCCCGCGACAGGCCATTACACCAAGCGCAACCGCGATCCCGACAGCCCCGACAACGGCGAGTTCATAGACACCAAGTCCGATCGCGAACCCTTCAAGGGCGTCGCCAAGGAACCCGACGGCAGGCGGAGCTGAACGCCTCTCTCCCTTCCCTCCCGCACACTCGAAAATCGAAAGACACCATCATGGCCAACACCAATTCCAATCCCGCCAGCGCCCGAACCGGCGGCCCGAGCATCTCGAGCACAGGCGCGCCGTCGCAGCAGAACCAGGTCGATTCGCAGAAGGGCAGCGATGCCAACGCGACGGGCAAATCGCCGACCGATGCACCGCGCGGCAACCCCGGCGACACGCGCACCGACGGCGGCAAGCAGCCGAGCGATCCGGTCCAGAACGCCGCCAAGGGCTGAGGGCGCTTCTTCTTTCCTACAATTTCGCGGCTATGATATGATGCGCTCATGATCGCCGTTACCGCCTCGCAGTGCCAGATGCTCGCCCGCGGCAAAGTCACGCTCAGGGTCACACCCGTGAACCTGTCCCTGGACGGTGTGAAGCGCGTGAACTTGTCGGGACTTCCGCCGCGTTGGGCGGGTCGGCCGTCATGAGCGCGAATCATGCATCGGCTAACCGGGTCGCACCCGCCAAGGTCGCGACGGTCCGCCCGCTCGATATCTTCGCGCGCGCCGACTGGGTTGCGGTTACGCGCGTGTCGCGCTGGCACGGTGCCTGGCTCGTCGCGCACGCGTGGCTCGTCATCCTCGCCAGCATCGCGGTAACGCTCTGGCTGTGGCGGCTTTCATGGCCGCTAGGCCTGGTCGTCACCCCGATCACCATCGCGATCATCGGCGGCCGCCAGCTCGGCCTCGCGATCCTGATGCACGACGCCGCGCACGGTCTCCTGATCAGGAACCGCACGTGGAACAACCGCATCGGCGAATGGCTCTGCGCCGCGCCGGTCGGCACCGACCTGTACGCCTATCGCGCCTATCACCTGACGCACCATCGCCACACGCAGACCGACGCCGACCCCGATCTCGGCCTCAGCGCGCCCTTCCCCGTCTCCCGCGCCAGCCTGCGCCGCAAGTTCGTCCGCGACCTCACCGGCCGGACCTTCGTCAAGCAGCGCTGGGCGCAAATGCGCGCGGCCTTTGCCGGCGACGCGCGCCCCCCCGCCGATGCGGCCGCCAGTGCCGCCGACGAACCCGCGCTGCCCGACACCGCCAACGTCTTCATCCGCCAGGCGACGCTGCGATTCCTGTTCGTCCACGTGGCCCTGCTCGGCCTGTCGCTCGCGCTGACCGGCAGCGCCTGGCCGTTCGTCCTATGGCTTGTCGCGCTGGCGACGACCTTCCCGTTGTTCCTGCGTGTCCGCAACATCGCCGAACACGCCTGCACCCCGACCAATTCGGGCGATCCCTTCAGCCATGCGCGTACCACCCGCGCGGGGATGATCGCGCGCGCCACCGTCGCGCCCTATTGGGTCAATTTCCACAGCGAGCACCATTTGTTCATGGGCGTGCCGTGCGCCAACCTGCCGCGCGTTCACGCGCTGCTCGCCGCCGACCACCATGCCAAGATGACGATCGCGCCCAGCTATCGCGCGGTGCTGGCCACGGTGGTCCGCCCGTAAAGCTTGGTCAATCGGCGACGAAGCGCCCGGCCTCGCGGTCCTTGCGGGTGCGCGACGGGTCGAGGACCTGGCCGTTCATCGCGACATAGACGCCCGGCGGCAGGGTTTGCGCCGCGGCGAGCGCGAAGCCGATATTGAACTCGGCATCGCTGTGCTTGAGCGTTGCGGGCTGCAGCGCGCCGGTCAGCACGACCGTCTTGCCCTCTATCCCGGCGAGTGCGCGCGCGGTCTCGACCATCGTGTCGGTGCCGTGGGTGACGAGGATCCGCCGGGCCTCGCTCGCCGCCACCGCTTCGCAAATCGCTGCGCGGTCATCATCGGTCAGTTCGAGGCTGTCCTTGCGCATCAGCTGCGTCACCCGGTGCGGCGCATGAACGTTGTTGTCGCGCAGGATCGCGGCGACCGCGCTGGGCCCCACCTGGTATTCGGACAGGGCGTCGAAATAGACCTTGTCGATCGTCCCGCCGGTGGTGAAAATCTCGATCATGTCTTCGGTCCCTGCTCGCGGTTCGCGCCGCGGTCCTGCTCGATGATCCTCAGCAGCGCGTCGATCTTCTGGTGGAGGCGGATGATCTCGAGCTCGGCGCGCAGGTTGACCTCGTAATCGTGCGCCGCGGCGATGCGATCCTTCGCCGAGGCGCGGTTCTGG
>CAZHWG010000156.1:0-4839 GCA_964535925.1 uncultured Sphingorhabdus sp. | reverse complement strand
CGCGCAGCTGGCCCGACTTGGCGCGAAAGCTGAGCTTGATCGTCGTGCCGGTGACGCGGGCGTGGCGCCGACGCAGCGTCGTCGCGCCGAAGCTCTTGTTGCGCACCGCATAGCTTTCGTTGCCGACGCGCAGCGCCGACAGGTCGAGCAGGCGGACGACCGCCGCGATCGCGCGTTCGCGGCTCAGGCTGCGGGCGCGCAGGTCCTGTTCGAGGCGCTGGCGCAGCAGCGGCAGCGCGCGGCCGAAATCGGCGCACGCCTCGTATTTCTCGGCCTCTCGCGCGGCGCGGAAATCGGGATGGTAGCGATATTGCTTGCGCCCCTTGTCGTCGATGCCGGTGGCGAGGATATGGCCGTTGGGCGCGGGGCAGAACCAGGCGTCTTCGTACGCGGGCGGTAGCGCGATCGCGTTGAGCCGGTCGATCTCCTCGCGGTCGGTTATGTGCTTACCCTTGGCATCGTAATAGGCCCAGCCGCGCCCCGCGCGCTTGCGCGTGATGCCGGGCAGGTCGTCGTCGATATAGATGAGCTTGTCGGCCATCGGGTTGCTTTCGCAGGAGTAATCGGTGCGAGTCCAAACCTTCGCAGCGGCCATTCGTTCCCGCCGCGGAGGGCCGCGGCGCGATTAATTAGCGCGCAACAAAAACCGCTGCCGATGGTTTTCCTCCTATCCCCCGACACCACGACAGGAGCTGACCATGGCCGATCTCAGCGGCAAGAAAATCCTCATCATCGCGACCGACGGGTTCGAATATTCCGAGCTGACCGAGCCGCGCGACTATCTGACCGGCGAAGGCGCCGAAGTGACGCTGGCGTCGCCCAAGAGCGACCCGATCCAGGGCGAAAGCGGCGGCGAGAAACAGGGCAAGGTGACCCCCGACATCACGATCGACGAGGTCGATTGCGACGATTACGACGCGCTCGTCATTCCCGGCGGCGTGACCAACCCCGATGCGCTCAGGATGAACGCGCGCGCGGTCGAAATCGTCGCCGAATTCGCCGCTGCCGAAAAGACGGTTGCGGCGATCTGCCACGGGCCGTGGCTGCTGGTCGAGGCCGACGTGATCGACGGCGTCCAGGCGACGAGCTGGCCCTCGCTGCGCACTGACCTCGAGAACGCGGGCGCCGACGTGGTCGACCGCGAGGTCGTCGTCGACGGCAATTTCATCACCAGCCGCAAGCCCGACGACATCCCGGCGTTCAACCGCGCGATTTCGGATGCGCTGGTCGAGGTGGATGTGGATGCGTAGGCGGTGACGCAGTACCCGTCATGCCAGCGAAGGCTGGCTTTGAGCGCGACTGTCGTCTTTGGGCGAGGTTGGCCTGGGCTCGAGCCTGCACTTGGGCGACAGGGAGGCTGATGGGAGTTGTGCCAAGGTCTATGTTGGTCGTCGGCCTTTATGACCGCCAATGTCCTTAATCGGATGGCTTGCCGACGAAACCAACCGGATATATTTGCGGCAGCTGAACTCGCCCGCTTAATATCCGTTATCTAAAATGTTATTGAACTTAGTGACCCGCTTTCTGTGCTTGTCCATAAGTATATTAACGGCGTCAAATAAACGATTTCTTGCAGTGATCAATTCGACTTTGCATTCGCATCGTGGATTAAAAGTAATTGATAATCCACCCGTTTCGCTTGCCGATTGACCGATTACCTTTACTGACCCGCCGCCGTATAAGGCTAAGATGTTATTTAGCTTTATCGCCTCCGTGCGTAAATACTGCTGTATACACGCGTATTCATTGTCCAGTAATTTGGCCCTCCTGTTAACCGATGCCTGATTACTCGAATAGACATCAAATTTTAAGAATGTACAGCGATGACCACCGGGGCGATAAGCATCAAGTTTACTTTTTGCGGCCCTAGCAGATGTACTAGCAGCGTCGCCCTGCGCGTGTGCAGGTGTGGACATGACTATGGTAGGTGCTAGAATACCCACACAAATCGCAAATAGATATTTCATGCCACGCCCTTAGAAACATAATAATTCTGCTTGGGCAGCTTACAGCCACTGTGGCCATTGTCCACCCCACTGCCGAATGACTCAAAACTCGGCTGTCTCCATCGAAATATGTCTTTGATAGGAGCGCATTGCGGGCGGATGAAGGACTAGGCTTAATGTCCGCTATTGGTCGTTAGCGGTCGTTCAGTCTCACACTAAACCGATGCGACCGGCTCCGTTGGCAGCGTTGCCTTCGGCTGGCCCGTCAGCGGGCGCCATTCGGCCTCTTTTTCGCGGCGCTTGATGTAGGTGGCGAGGCCGATCTGGAGCGCGAGCATCATGTAGATGAAGCTCTGGAAGGCGATGCCGACGAACAGCGAGCCGACCATGTAGATGATCTGCGCGTTTTCCAGCGCGGTGGCGAGCGGGGCGACCCATAATTTGTCGGGGTCGGTCGTCTTGCGATAGCGCGCGCGCAACCGCTCCATCTGCCAGATGCCGGTGAGGTGGAGGAGCAGCCACAGCGCCAGGCCGGGATAGCCCTGTTCGCCGAGCATTTCGAAATAGCTCGAATGATAGGCGCGCGCCTGATCGACCACACGATCGCTTTCGACCGTCGTCTGGCCGCCGACGCTGGTCGTCGCCTCGGTCTCGTAGCTGATCCGGTTGCTGCGATAGGCGTCGAAGCCGCCGCCGAAGGGATGGTCCTTGGCGTAGTTCCAGGTCCACTGCCACACCGCGATGCGGGTCGAGGCCGAGCGGTCGGCCTCGTAATTCTGGATCGTCCCCATCCGCTGCGTATAGCTTGCCGGCAGGAAGGGGACGGCGACCAGCACGAGCAGCGCGGCGCCACCGAGATAGAGAAGCCGATAGCGCACGGTGCGCAGCATCAGGATGCCGAGCACCGCGGCGCAGACGAGGCCGGTGCGCGCCTGCGTCCCGATCGGCAGCAACAGGCAGGCGAAGACGAGGCCCGCGGCGAACAAGGTCACCAGTCTCGATTTCGGGAAGACCGTGCCGAAGCGCGCGAGCCAGACGATCAGCGGGATCACCGCAATGCCGACGGTCGACATGATGCTGCCTTCGTAGAGGCCGTAATTCTCGTTGAGCAACAGTTGCAGCGCGCCATAGCCGCCGCCCGAGAGCACAGTCTTGATCCCGCCCGATATCGCGATCGAGGCGACCGACAGGACCATGATCAGCGCGAGCGATTCGATCCGCAGTCGCGTGCGCAGCGTCAGCGGCAGGAAGATCGCCCACAGCAGCGCCTTCCACACCCAGTCCCATTTGACGAGCGCCTCGGCGGGAAAATCGGCCTGCAGCGTGGTCAGGCCGCAATAGACGAGCAGCAGCACGAGCAGCATCTGCCGTCCCGATATGCGCACGTCGCGCTTGGCATCGGCGATCAGCCAGCCGAGCAGCGCGAAGACGAAGCAGACGAGCGACACCGGGATCGCGTTGACGAGATAATAGCTCAGCTTTTGCGGCGCGACGATATCGACATAGCAATAGGCGAGAACGAGCAGGAACGGCCGCTTGAGCCCGAGGCCGAGGAAGCCGGCGAGGAACAGGACGAAGAAGATGTCACGCATCGCCCGCGCCCCAGCCGGTCGGCCTGGTCGGCGCGGGGTCCGTCACTTCGGGCGGATCGGCCCAGCTGCCGCTTTCCTGGTCGAGGTCTGGCCGGCTCAGCAATCGCCACAGCGCAAAGGCGATGAGGCCGTGCGACAGCAGGATGGAGAAATTGTCGACCATTTGGCCGCCATAGTGGCATTCGGTTGACGCGCCGTTAAGCGAATTGCGCTAGGGCCTGCGCCGATGACGCGCGTCCTGCATATCCTCGACCACAGCCTGCCCGCGCATTCGGGCTATACCTTTCGTACGCGCGCGATCCTGAAGGCGCAGCAGGCGCGCGGCTGGGAGGTCGCCGGGGTGACCGGCGTGCGCCACCCGCTGCCCGGAGCATTGCCGCACGAGCTGGTCGACGGGATCGATTTCTATCGCACGCCTGCCATTCCCAACTGGCCGAGCCCGATCCGCGAATGGCGCGAGATCGCCGCGCTCGCTTCGCGGATCGACGAACTGTGCGCCATCGAACGCCCCGATGTCCTCCACGCGCATTCGCCGGTGCTCGATGCGCTCGCGGCGGCACGCGTCGCCAGGAAGCGCGGCCTGCCGCTGGTCTACGAGATCCGCGCCTTCTGGGAGGATGCCGCGGTCGGCAACGGGACGGGGCGCGAGGGCAGCATCAAATACCGCCTGATCCGCGCCCTCGAACGCCGCGCGGTCGATCGCGCCGATGCGGTCGTCGTGATCTGCGAGGGATTGCGCGACGACCTGATCGCGCGCGGCGTCGCGGCGGACAAGATCACGGTATCGCCCAACGGCGTCGATCTTGCGCTGTTCGGGACGCCGCCCGAACCCGACGCGGCGCTGCGCAGCGCGCTCGGCCTCGACGGCGCCGAGGTGATCGGTTTCATCGGCAGCTTCTACGATTACGAGGGGATCGACGACCTGATCGCGGCGATGCCCGCGCTCGTCGCGGCGCGGCCCAAGGCCAAGTTGCTGCTCGTCGGTGGTGGACCGTGCGAGCAAGCGCTGAGGGCACAGGCTGCATTGCCGGTACGCGACCATATCGTCTTTGCCGGGCGCGTACCGCACGACTCGGTCGAGCGCTATTACGCGCTGATCGATGTCCTCGCCTATCCGCGCAAGAAGATGCGGCTGACCGAGCTGGTGACGCCATTGAAACCATTGGAGGCGATGGCGCAGCGGCGGATCGTCGCCGCATCGGACATCGGCGGCCATCGCGAGCTGATCGAAGACGGGGTGACGGGAACGCTGTTCAGGCCGTCGGATCCCGCCGATATCGCGGCGACTCTGGCCGACCTGC
>CAZHWG010000155.1:0-4859 GCA_964535925.1 uncultured Sphingorhabdus sp. | reverse complement strand
GCAGTGCGTAGACGGCCAAGGGCCACATCTCTTTCGATCAACGCCGCCAGATAGTTATTGTCGGCCTCGCGAATATAATGGCCGTTGAGATTCTCGATCTTCTTGACGTCGAAGCGCGCGGGCGATTTGCCGACGCCCGAAAGATCGAACCATTGCACCGCCTGCTCGCGGCTGATGAACTCGTCGTCGCCATGGCCCCAGCCGAGCCGCAGCAGATAGTTGAACACCGCATCGGGGAGTATCCCCATCTCGTCGCGATAGGCTTCGACGCCGAGCGCGCCGTGGCGTTTAGAGAGCTTGGCGCCGTCCGGCCCATGGATCAGCGGGAGATGGGCATAGACCATCCGCGGCCAGCCCATAGCGTCGATCAGCGCGCGCTGACGGAAGGCGTTGTTCAGATGGTCGTCGCCGCGGATGCAATGGGTGACGCCCATATCGTGATCGTCGACCGCCACCGCGAGCATATAGGTCGGGCTGCCGTCGCCGCGCAGCATGACGAAATCGTCGATTTCGGCATTGGCGACGGTGACCTTGCCCTGCACCGCGTCCTCGATCACCGTTTCACCGTCGGTAGGCGCCTTCAAACGGATGACGAAGGGCGCGCCTGCGGGAGCGTCGGCGGGATCGCGGTCGCGCCAGCGGCCGTCGTAGCGGATCGGCTGTTTGGCCGCGCGCTGCGCCTCGCGCATTTCGGCCAGTTCCTCGGGCGTCGCATAGCAGCGATAGGCCTTGCCCTTGGCGAGCAATTCGTCGGCGACTTCGGCATGGCGAACGGCGCGCTGCGACTGGTAGATTTCGTCGCCATCCCAGTCGAGACCGAGCCAGCGTAGCCCGTCGAGGATCTTGGCGATCGCGTCGTCGGTCGAACGCACCTTGTCGGTATCCTCGATGCGCAGCTTGAACTGCCCGCCATGATGGCGCGCGAAGAGCCAGTTGAACAGCGCGGTTCGGGCACCGCCGATATGGAGGTAACCCGTCGGCGAGGGCGCGAAACGCGTCACGACCTGGCCGGATGCGCTTTCGGGATTGGCGGTTGCGCCCATGCGCGCTTTCTCCGAAAATGATAGGACGATGAAGGGGATAATTCCGGGGCGCACTAGCATAACGGCTCGCGGGCGACAATCGGCGCTGGCGGGTCTTGGCGCGTGGCTCGAAACTCGCTTCGAGGCCGAGCGCGACCAGCTCGCCCTGTGGCTGCCCGTGGGTCTGGGAACGGGAATCGCCGCCTGGTTTTTGTTGATCGGCCGCGAAAGCTGGATAGCCTTCATGCTCGCCGCAGGCGCGGTGGCGACGATGGCCTTCGCTCTGGGACGCGGTCACCGTATCGGGCGCGCTATCGGCGTCTTCGCGCTCGCCGCGGCGATCGGCTGCGCGCTGATCTGGCTGCGCGCCGAGCGGGCGGGCGGCGAGCGGATCGAGCGCCCGGTAACGAGCGAATTTACCGCCGCGATCGTCTCGGTCGAAGCGTTGCCCGCGCGTGACACCGTCCGGCTCGTTCTCGAACGCGCCAGCGACCCCGATCTACCTCGGCGCTTCCGCGTCAATCTCGATGGCGACAGCGCGCCGTCGGGCCTCCATCCCGGCGTCTGGGTTCGGCTTCACGCGCGGTTGATGCCGCCGCCCGAAGCCGCTGTGCCCGGCGGCTATGATTTCGCCCGCCGCGCCTGGTTCATGGGGATCGGCGCGACGGGCCGCGCCTGGGGCGACGTTGTGATTGTCCGTCCGGCGGGCGAGGGTGGCTGGCGGACGTCGCTCGCAAGCGCCCGCGCGCGGCTTGCGAGCCATATCGCCGGGCGGCTCGACGGCGGTCCCGGTGCCATCGCCGCGACGCTCGCCACGGGTGATCGCGGCCGGATTGCCGAGGAGGACGCCGAGGCGATGCGGCGCAGCGGGCTGGCGCATCTGCTGGCGATCAGCGGGCTCCACGTCACCGCGGTGATCGGCGTCGCGATGCTGCTCGTCCTCAAATTACTCGCGCTGAGCCCAAAACTCGCGCTCAATGCGCCCCTTGTTCTGATCGCGGCGGGGGCAGGGGCGGCGGTAGGGCTTGCCTATACACTGTTCACCGGCGCCGAAGTTCCGACGGTGCGCGCCTGCGTCGCGGCGATGCTCGTCCTCGCCGGCATTGCCATGGGGCGCGACGCGATTACCTTGCGGCTGGTCGCGACCGGCGCGCTCGTCGTGCTGCTGTTCTGGCCCGAGACGCTCGTCGGCCCGAGCTTTCAGCTCAGCTTTGCCGCGGTCGTCGCGATCATCGCGCTCCACGAACATCCGCGCGTCCGCGCGCTGCTCTCGCGCCGCGACGAGCGCTGGCCCGCCAAGCTCGGACGCTTCGCGCTCGGGCTGTTGCTCACTGGCCTCGTCGTCGAGGTCGCCCTGATGCCTATCGCGCTGTTCCATTTCCACAAGGCCGGACTCTATGGCGCGCTCGCCAATATCGTCGCCATCCCGCTGACCACCTTTATCATCATACCCTTGGAAGCGCTGGCGCTGCTGCTCGACGGCTTCGGGCTCGGCACGCCGGTCTGGTGGCTGGTCGGCGAGGCGCTCGGGCTGCTCCTCGCGCTGGCGCACACCGTCGCGGATACGCCGGGCTCGGTGGCGCTGCTGCCGACGATGCCGCTCGCCGCCTATGCCCTGATGATCGGCGGCGGGTTGTGGTTCGCGCTGTGGCGGACTCGCTGGCGCTTCTGGGGCTTCGTGCCGATCGCCGCAGGCGCGCTCTGGGCGACGCTGACGCCGAGCGCGGACCTGCTGATCACCGGCGACGGACGTCATATGGCGATGCGCGCCGACGATGGCGCGCTCGCGCTCTTGCGGCCGCGCGCGGGCGACTATGTCCGCGATATGTTCAACGAAACCTCGGGCGTCGAGGCCGAAGCCGGCGCGCTCGACGATCTGCGCGCCGCGCGATGCAGCGGCGACAGCTGCCGGATGGAGCTGTGGCGCGGCGGGCGCCAGTGGCGCGTCTTCGCGACGCGCAGTTCCTATTATCTGCCGATCGGCGCGATGCGGTCCGAATGCGCCGCCGCCGATATCGTCGTCAGCGATCGCTTTTTACCGCCGAGCTGCAACCCACGCTGGCTCAAGGTCGATCGTGCGCTGCTGCGCGATACCGGCGGCCTTGCGATCACGCTATCACCGGTGCGCGTCGCGACAGTGAGGACGCCGGGAGACGATCATCCATGGCGAAGGGGGAATGTGCGCCGCGATCGGCGATAGCGTCTCGTAGCGACTAAATTCCGTTGGTCCTGAGCCTGTCGAAGAGCGTCCATCCGGCAGCCACTCCGCCAGGCTCAGCACGAGCGAGTCAAGGAAGCCGCGGCCAAGGCGAATGGGCATGGAGAATCCTTGTCAACGCTGACTTTAAAGCAGGATCGTCTCGGACAGCATCGTCGTTGCGAGGGCCGGAAGCCCGCGGCAACCCGGAGCGGCGAGCGATGGCGTTTGCGGCTCCGGATTGCTTCGCTACGCTCGCAATGACGTCGGGATCATTCCGGTTTCACTCCTCGACGAAATTGAAGTCGGCCGGCCCTGCCCGCCTGACAAGAATGACCGCATCGGCGCCACCTGCGGGCACGGTCCAGGAGTGATTGAGCGCCCCGGGAATGACCACATAGCTTCCGACATCGAGCGAATGCGTCTGGTCCCCCAGGCGAATAGTCACCGGGCCGCGGAGGACGGCGACATATTCGGTATGCGAATGCCAGTGCAGGTCGAAGTGCGACCCTTCGGGAAACAGCGCGTAATAAATCCTGCCGCCGGTTGCAGGATCGGTGCCCGCCTCGGCAGTGCGGACACCGACCGGGAAGCCGTTGCCTCCGCCCGGCGCGCTCCATTCCAAATCGTCCCATTGCAGCGCGATCGCCCGTTCCTGCGCCGATGCTTGCGGCGCAAGGGACGACGCGAGCACGGCAGCGAACACTATTCTGATCATGGCCTGTCTCCTTGCTGGGTGAACCATGGTTCCAGCGGCGCGAGAAATCAAACGCGCGCCACCCTCACTCCGCCGCGATGTGAAACACCCGTTCGGCATTGCCGTGGCACAGGGCGTGCCTTTCGGCCTCGGTGCAGGCGAAGTCCGCGATGAAGCGCACCGCTGGCTGCATCGCCTGGTACGGATAGTCGATCGCCCAGATGACGTTGGCGATCCCCATCCGGTCGATGGCGTAGCGCAGCGCCAGCGGGTCTTCCACGCCGCTGGTGGTGAAAACGAAGTTGTCGCGGAAGTATTCCTCCATGCTGCGTTCGGTCTTCGGGGCGCGGCCCACGGTCTGTGCGCGGCTGTTCATGAAATTGATGCGCCAGATGAAGAATGGCACCATCTCGCCCACTATGGAGATATCCCTAATAGCGCCGTAACAGCCCCGCCAGCGTCCCCTGGATCGCCACCTGTTCGGGGCGGTAGCGCTGGGCTTCGTAATTGCGGTTTGCGGGGTCGAGCCGGATCATCTGGCCCTCGCGGCGAAAGGTCTTGAGCGTCGCTTCGTGATCCTCGATCAGCGCGACGACGATCTCGCCCTCGCGCGCGACCTGCGACTTGCGGATCAGCGCATAGTCGCCGTCGAGAATGCCCTCGTCGACCATTGAATCTCCGGCAACCTCGAGCGCGAAATGCTCGCCCGAACCGAGGAAAGCTGCCGGGACGCTCAGCGAATCCTGGCCCTCGATCGCCTCGATCGGCTGACCGGCGGCGATCCGCCCGTGGAGCGGCAATTCGAGAATATCGTTCGCCGCGACCGGCATGATCTTGGGTGCCGCACCGACCGGCGATTTGGCGCCCGCGGTTATCTGATCGGGTACGCGGATGATTTCGAGCGCGCGCGCGCGATTGGGCAGGCGGCGGATGAAGGCGCGCT
>CAZHWG010000154.1:0-4914 GCA_964535925.1 uncultured Sphingorhabdus sp. | reverse complement strand
GAGATCCGCTCGATCCCCTCGAGCTTGCCGACCGCGTCGGCGAGGCCCGACGAGCCCGCCAGCGGCAGGTCGACCTGCTTCGGATCGCCGCAGACGACCATCCGGCTGTTCATGCCGAAGCGCGTCAGGAACATCTTCATCTGCGCGGTCGTCGTGTTCTGCGCCTCGTCGAGGATGACGAAAGCGTCGCTCAGCGTCCGGCCGCGCATGAAGGCGAGCGGTGCGATCTCGATCTCGCCCGAGGCGATCCGACGCTCGACCTGTTCGGCGGGCAGCGTGTCGTAGAGCGCGTCGTAGAGCGGGCGCAGATACGGATCGACCTTGTCCTTCATGTCGCCGGGGAGGAAGCCGAGCCGTTCGCCCGCCTCGACCGCGGGGCGCGACAGGATCAGCCGCTGGACGCTGCCGGTGATCAGCTGCGCCACCGCCTGCGCGACGGCGAGATAGGTCTTGCCTGTGCCCGCCGGGCCGAGCGCAAAAATGATGTCGTCACGCGCCAGCGCCTGCATATAGGGCACCTGCCCCGCCGAACGCGGCAAGATCGTCTTCTTGCGCGTGCGGATGACGACCTGCGGCGGCTCGGCGGCGTCGTTGCGGACGATGCCCTTCAACGGCGCGGTGCCGGTCATCGCGATGACCGCCTCGACCATGCCGCTGTCGATATCCTCGCCGCGCAGCAGCCGGCTGTAGAGACCTTCCAAAACTTCGCGCGCGCGGGCGCAGGCCGATGCCTCTCCCTCGATCTGCAGTCGGTTGCCCCGCGCCGCGATATAGACGCCGAGCCGGTTTTCGATCGCGACAAGGTTCTCGTCGAATTCGCCGAAGATGCGCCCGAGCAATTGGGGCTTGTCGAACTCGATCTCGATCCGTGCGCGATCGCCCGCCGCTGCCTGCACCGCCTTCTTGCTCATTAAGCCGCTACCTTCCGTAATTCGCGTCCCGCCAGGCTATTGGGACCTGCCGAGACCAGCTCGACCTCGACCAAGTCGCCGATCGCGAGGCCCGTCCCGTCGAGATGAACCGACTGCAGCCACGGCGACTTGCCGATCAGCTGGCCCGGCTTGCGCCCCGTGCGTTCGAGCATGATCGCGCAGGTCTTTCCGACCGAGGCGGCGTTGAACGCCTGCGACTGTTCGGCGAGCAGCGCCTGGAGCCGCTGCAACCGTTCGTCCCTCACCTCGGGGGCGATCTGGTCGTCCATCTCGGCGGCAGGCGTCCCGGGACGCGGCGAATATTTGAAACTGAACGCAGCGGCGTAGCGCGTTTCGCGCACGATGCTCAGCGTGTCCTCGAAATCCTGATCGGTCTCGCCCGGGAAGCCGACGATGAAGTCGCCCGAAATCGCGATGTCGGGACGCGCAGCGCGAACGCGCTCGATGATCTCGAGATAACTTTCGCGGCTGTGGCTGCGGTTCATCGCCTTCAATATCCGCGTGCTGCCCGACTGAACGGGCAGGTGGAGGTAAGGCATCAGCGACGGCACGTCGCGATGCGCGTCGATCAGCCCCTGCGTCATGTCGTTGGGATGGCTCGTCATGTAACGGATGCGCGCCAGTCCGGGCAGCAAGTCGAGCGCGCGGATCAGCCCGTCGAGGCCCTGCCCGCGCCCCCATTCGTCGTCGCCGGTCCAGGCGTTGACGTTCTGACCCAGCAGCGTGATCTCACGCGCGCCGCCTTCGACCAGCGCGCGCGCCTCTTCGACGATGTCGCCGAACGGACGCGAGATCTCGGCGCCGCGCGTATAGGGCACGACGCAATAGGTGCAGAACTTGTCGCAGCCTTCCTGGATCGAGAGGAAGGCGCTCGGTCGCGGCTGGACCGGGCGACGCGGCAAATGGTCGAATTTCGATATCGCCGGCATGTCGGTATCGACCGCGGTCTCGCCGCGTGCCGCGCGCGCCACGAGCTCGGGCAGCCGGTGATAGGCCTGCGGGCCGACGACGACCCCGACGGTCGGCGCACGGCGGGCAATTTCGCCGCCTTCGGCCTGGGCGACGCAGCCGGCCACCGCGATGATCGGCGTGCTGCCGTCGTCGCGCCGTTGGCGACCGATGTCCGAATAGACCTTTTCGGCGGCTTTTTCGCGGATATGACAGGTGTTGAGGACGACGAGATCGGCATCTTCGCCCTCGCCCGCTGCGGTCATACCGCGCGCGCCGAGCAGTTCGCCAATGCGCTCGCCGTCATAGACGTTCATCTGGCAACCATAGGATTTTACGCGAAAAGTCTTGGGATCGTGTGTGGGGCTTTGAGTCATGGCGTCGCTATAGGCGCATGGCGGACGGGGGAAAAGCACTGTCGCCGCGTCGTGGAAACAGGGCGCGATCGATCGCGACCTGCGCGGCGGCGGCAGCCGACTTGCGATCGCCAGTCTGGCTGCAATCGAGCGGGTCGAGGAAACGGATGACCAGCTTCGCCCGGCCGCGCCGCGACAGCAGTCGCTTGGCATTGTCGCCCGCGCTTTCGGGATCGAGCCAGGCGAATTCTTCGGCATGTGCGCCGTAATCGAGCGCGACGGGCTGGATTCGCAGCACGTCGGGTCCCGGGGCCGCGGCGGCGAACAACGACGCGCGAAACGGCAACAGCGCATCCCCTGGTCCCGTCGTCCCCTCGGGAAACAGCGCGACCGGATAGCCGCGCGCAAGCGCCTGACCGAGCGCATCGGCCTGCTGCGTCACCGCGCGCCGGTTCTGCCGCGCGACATAGACGGTGTGGTTCTGGTCGGCGAGCCAACCGACCAGCGGCCAGTCCGAGACCTCGGACTTCGACACGAACGCGGTGCGCCCGGCCCCGCCGAGCGCCAATATGTCGAACCAGCTCAAATGATTGGCGACAAACAGGACGTTGCGCTTGAGCGGCCGACCGACGATCTCGACATCGAGACCCGCGGCCCATGCCGTCCAGCCGAGATAAAGATTGGGGATTTTCGTCCGCACGCCGAGCCATTTGGTCAAAAGCTGCGGGACGATGAGGATTAACAGCACCGCTGCCATCAGCGCGACGCGCGCGTAACCGCGCAGGTTGAGCCGGACGTCAGTCCTTGCGATCGATGGCGACGCCATAGAGCTCCATGCGATGATCGACGAGGCGATAGCCGAGCCGTTCGGCGATCTGCTTCTGCAGCGCCTCGAGTTCGGGATCGACGAATTCGACAACCTTGCCCGTTTCGACATCGATCAGGTGATCGTGATGTGCTTCGGGCGCAGCCTCGTAGCGCGCACGTCCGTCGCCGAAATCGTGGCGATCGAGGATTCCCGCCTCTTCGAACAGGCGCACGGTGCGATAGACCGTCGCGATCGAGATGCCCTTGTCGATCGCCGAAGCGCGTTGATAGAGTTTCTCGACGTCGGGATGATCCTCGGCCTCCGAAATCACGCGCGCAATGACGCGCCGCTGCTCGGTGATTCGCAGGCCTTTTTCGGCGCACAGGGTTTCAAGATCGATACTGCCGGTCATTACCCGCAGATATAGACGCGGCATGCGGCGCGGGCAAGGCGAGCAAGCCGCCTCGATCGCATTGCCGCCACTTGCCGGTCCGATGGTCGCGCATCAAATAAACGGGGACGCGATTCGCATCGCGCCCCCGGGAGGTCATTTGGCTTTATCCGGCGGGCTTATTTGCCCTTGCCGCGCGCCTTGCCTGCATTCTTGGTGCCGAGGCCGATTTTCATCGCGAGATCGCGGCGTTGTGCGGCATAATTCGGGGCGACCATCGGATAATCCGAAGGAAGGTCCCATTTCTGGCGATACTCTTCGGGAGTCATGTTGAAATTGGTGCGAAGATAACGCTTGAGCATCTTCAGTTTCTTACCGTCTTCAAGACAAACGATATAATCGGGCTTGATCGACGAGCGGACCGAAACCGCCGGCGTCAGGGGCTCGGCCGGGGCGGAATCGCCGCCAGAAACCGAGGCAAACGCGCTGTGAACGCTGCTGATTAGCAACGGCAAATCAGAAACGGCAACGCTATTGTTGCTGACATGGGCCGCGACGACATCTGCGGTGAGCGTCACAAGCATTTCATTCAAATCGTTATCTTCGGTCACAATATTTCCTTAAAAATTCCGGGAGAACTATTCCGCAATTAATCCTTGCGATATCTTCTTTACGTCCATTAGCATGCTGGCGAAAGGCTGACAATACACCGTTTTGGACTAATCGAGCTGCGACGTCATGGTGATTGCGTCGCTGCGTGCATTATCGTCGCCGGAATAATAGGCTTTGCGCCGTCCGATTTCTACGAAACCGAGCGTACGATAGAATTCGATCGCACTGTTTCCCTCGCGCACTTCGAGAAAGGTGCGATCGACCCCGTTTGCTTTGCATTGGCACAACCAGTGTTCGACCAGCGCGCGCCCGATACCCGTTCCGCGCCATTGGCGGGCGACCGCGAGCAGCATCATCTCGCTTTCACTTGCCACCGTCCGCGATAGAAGGAAGCCGACAGCATCTCCGGCAACGCTTGCGACAAGCCAGCGATAACCGGGCAGTAAAAACGTCGCGCGGCACTGGTCGCTCGTCCACGCCTCTCCGTGACGCGGATCGAACGCGTCGTCCATGATCCGCATGATGACATCGATTTCGCTGCTCGATGCTTGGCCTATCTCGACCGCCCGCGTCACGACGATGAAACTTCGCGTCCTGCTGCAGCCTTGGCCATTGGCGTGGCGTCTGGCGCGCGGGCATAGAGCGGCGCCAGCTTGGTGCTGAGCAACATGCGGTCAATCGTATCGGCGTGTCGCGCCGAGGGATGGAGCGAATAGGCGCTGCCCGACCCGCGCAAGGCAACAAATTCGGTGGCGCGCGAGCCGACGACCACGTCATGATCGTAGGCAATTGCCTTGGCCGGGAGCAGCGAGCGCGTCGCCGCGATCCCGGCGGTCGGCGCGATTGGGGTCGCCAGCCATTCGCCAT
>CAZHWG010000153.1:3945-4921 GCA_964535925.1 uncultured Sphingorhabdus sp. | reverse complement strand
ACCCCCTCGACGTTCCGCCACTCGGCCGGGGTCAGCACATCGGGATACGGCGGCCTGCCGCGCGCGCGTCTGCTCATGGGCCGGTCATACACCTTTGACGTCCCATTTTCCCTCCCCCAGCCGCAATTTCCCGATAGACAAATATTCCTGACCGTAGTAGTAGAGCAATACACCAACACGGAAGGAATCCTTATGCGGCGTCTCGCAATCGTTCTCGTCACGTCGACCTGCCTTGCCGTCGCCTGGCCCGCGCTCGCGCAGAACGCTATCCCCGCGGCCGCACAGGCCGATGCCGGGCCGGTCCGTTATTCGGCCGCGCAATTCTTCGAGACGACGACCTACCAGATGTCCTATCCGTCGGGCTTCGGCTTCTCGCCGGACGGGTCGCAGCTGTTGATCTCCAACGATTCGAGCGGCGTGTTCAACGCCTATCTGCTGCCGCTGGCGGGCGGCGATCCGGCGCCCGTCACCGCCTCGACAGACAATGCGACCTTCGCGGTCAGCTTCTTCCCGACCGACGGCCGCATTCTCTACGCTGCCGATATCGGCGGCAACGAACTCGACCATATCTATGTCCGCGCCGAGGACGGCACGGTGACCGACCTGACGCCGGGCGACGAGGTCAAGGCGCAGTTCGAAGCGTGGAGCAGCGACGGCGCGACCTTCTACATTTCGACCAACGAGCGCGATTCGCAGATGTTCGATCTCTACGCCTATGACGCCGACGATTATGCGCGCCGCATGGTCTTCGAAAACACCGGCGGCTACGGGCTCGGCGCGGTGGCGCGCGACGGCCGCCATGTCGCGCTCGTCAAGGAACGCACGAGTGCCGACAACGATCTCTATCTCGCGACGATCGGGGCGGACGCCGGCGATCCCGTGCTGATCACCGGACATGACGGCAATATCAGCCATGGCGTTTACGATTTCACCCCCGATGGCGGCACGCTGATCTACGCCACCGACGAGCATGGCG
>CAZHWG010000153.1:0-3935 GCA_964535925.1 uncultured Sphingorhabdus sp. | reverse complement strand
GCAAGGTCGACCGCGCAGAGGATCTGGAAGCCGCCTGGACCTATGCCGTCGCCACCGGCGCGACGGCGCCGCTGATCGAGGCTGAGTGGGACGTCGCCTTCGTCATCCCCTCGCCGTCCGGCCGCTACCGCGTCGATGCGATCAACGCCGACGCGCAGACCGCGATCAGCATTACCGATACGCAGACCGGACAGCCACTCGCGCTGACCGGTATCCCCGAAGGAGATCTCGGCAGCGTCCGCTTCAATCGCGACGAGAGCATGGTCGTCTTCACCGTGTCGTCGGACACCTCGCCGGCCGACATTTTCGTCGCCGATCTCGCCACCGGCGAGGCGCGGCGGCTGACCCGCGCGCTCAACCCGGCGATATCCGAAGACGCGCTCGTCACCGCAACCGTCGCGCGCTTTGCCAGCTATGACGGCGTCGAGATCCCCGGCATCCTCTATCGCCCGCATGGCGCCAGCGCCGCGCGCCCCGCCCCCGCCGTTGTTCTCGTCCATGGCGGCCCGGGCGGCCAGAGCCGGCGCGGCTACAGCCCGATGATCCAGCATCTCGTCAACCACGGCTATGCGGTCTACGCGATCAACAACCGCGGTTCGTCGGGCTATGGCAAGACTTTCTTCCATATGGACGACCGGCGGCACGGCGACGCCGATCTGCGCGATGTCGTCGCGTCGAAGGCTTTCCTCCAGGCAATGGACTGGATCGCCGACGACCGGATCGCGGTGATGGGCGGCTCGTACGGCGGCTATATGACCGCCGCCGCGCTCGCGTTCCACCCCGACGAGTTCGACGCCGGCATCGATATTTTCGGGGTTACCAACTGGGAGCGTACGCTCCAGTCGATCCCGCCCTATTGGGAGGCTTTCCGCGAGGCGCTGTTCGACGAGATGGGCGACCCCGCCACCGACGCCGAACGCCACCGCGCGATCTCGCCGCTGTTCCACGCCGGCAACATCACCAAGCCGCTGCTCGTCGTCCAGGGCGCCAACGACCCGCGCGTCCTGCAGGTCGAGAGCGACGAACTCGTTGCCGCCGTCCGCGCCAACGGCGTAACGGTCGAATATGTCACCTTCCCCGACGAAGGCCACGGCTTCCTCCGCAAGGAAAACCGGATCACGGCGTCGGAGGCGTATCTCGGATTTCTGGAGGAGCATATCGGGTCGGGACGCGACTAACGCTTGTGCACGGTGAGAGGCAGCATTAAACGACCCCTTTAATGCCCAGCGCCGAACTCCCCGCCGCCACCCCCGAAGGCGCGCATCCGTTTCCGCACGGGCATCTGACCGGCATCGACGGGCTCCAGCCCTGGGAGATCGCCTTCCTTCTCGACGAGGCCGAGCAATGGGTCGAGATGAACCGCGCCGCATCGAAGCATGACGACCGCCTCGGCGGGCTCACGCAGATCAACGCCTTTTTCGAAGCCTCGACGCGGACGCTACTCAGCTTCGAGATCGCGGGCAAACGATTGGGAGCAGACGTCGTCAATATGCACGCCGCGCAATCGAGCGTGAAAAAGGGCGAGACGCTGATCGATACCGCGGTCACGCTCAACGCGATGCGCGCCGATATCATCGTCATCCGGCATCAGGCGTCGGGCGCGGTCCAGCTGATCGCCGACAAGGTCGATTGCCCGGTCCTGAACGCCGGCGACGGCTGGCACGAACACCCGACGCAAGCGCTGCTCGACGCGCTGACGATCCGCCGCCGCAAGGGCGCGATCGAAAAGCAGCGGGTGGCGATTTGCGGCGATATCCTCCACAGTCGCGTCGCGCGCTCGAACATCATGGCGCTGACCTCTTTGGGCGCGGAAGTCCGCGTCATCGGGCCGCCGACGCTGCTGCCGCCGGCGATCGAGCGGATGGGCGTCACTGCGTTTACCGATTTCGATGCCGGGCTCGACGGCTGCGACGTGGTGATGATGCTGCGCCTCCAGAACGAACGGATGCGCGGCGGCTTCATCCCCTCGAGCCGTGAATATTTCGCGCTCTATGGGCTCACGCGCCGGCGACTTGAGGCGGCGGCCCCCGGCGCGCTCGTCATGCACCCCGGGCCGATGAACCGCGGCGTTGAGATCGCCAGCGACATCGCCGACGATCTCGACCGTTCGGCGATCACCGAGCAGGTCGAAATGGGCGTCGCCGTTCGCATGGCGTGCCTCGATGTGCTGACGCGCAAGCAGCGCGGTGTTGAGGGATGGGCGTGAACGCCTTCTCCATCACCGGCGGGACGCTGATCGATCCGGCGGCGGGCGGCGAACGAACCGCCGCTTTGCATGTCGAAAATGGCGAAATCGTCGCTGCCGCCCCCGATTCGGCCCAAAGTGTCGAAGCCTCGGGCAAGCTCGTCGCGCCGGGCATCGTCGATATGGGTTGCTATGCGGTCGACATCCCCGCCTTCATCGCCGGAGGGATCACGCGCGCGGCGCTGATGCCCGATCAGTCGCCGGTGCTCGACGATGCCGCGATGGTCCGCCATGCCGCCGCGGCGGGCAAGCCGCACGTCTGGATCCACCCGATCGCCGCGGCGACGCGCGGGCTCAAGGGCGATGAACTCGCCGAGATCGGGCTGATGCAGCGCGCCGGCGCGGTCGCCATCGCCACCGGGCGCAGGCGGATTGCCGATAGCGGCCTCATGCACCGCGTGCTGCGCTACGCCGCCGCGCTCGGGATGATCGTCATCGCACATGCCGAAGACGAAGGTCTGTCGGGCGGGGCCGTCGGCAGCGACGGCGAAACCTCGGCGCGGCTCGGCCTGCCGAGCGCGCCCGCTATCTCCGAAGCGATGGCGATCGCTCGCGATCTGATGCTCGCCGAGGAAACCGGCGGCCATGTCCATTTCCACCAAGTGACGACGGCGCGCGGCTTCGATCTCCTGCGCGACGCCAAGGCGTGCGGCGTCAAGGCGACCTGCGGGATCACGCCCGCGCATCTGTTGCTCTGCGATGTCGATATCGGCCCCTATCGGACCTTCGCCAAGCTCTCACCGCCGCTGCGCAGCGCCGAGGATCGCGACGCCGCACTCGCCGCGCTCGCCGACGGCACGATCGATGTCCTGTCCTCGGGCCACGACCCGCAGGGCCCCGAGGCCAAGAGATTGCCTTTTGCGGATGCCGAACCCGGCATGTCGGGTGCCGAGACCTTGCTCGCCTTAAGCCTCATTCTCGTCCGCGACGGCCATATCGACATGCCGAGGCTGTTTGCGCTGCTGTCGGCCAATCCGGCAAGGTTGCTCGGCGTGCCCGGCGGCACACTCGCCCAAGGGTCCCAGGCCGACATCATCGTCTTCGATCCGGGCGCCCCATGGCTGATCAACAGCGAAAAACTCCTCGCCAGCGCCGGAAACACATCGTTCGACGGGCTGCCCGTGCAGGGCAAGGTCATTCATACGATCAAGGGCGGTCGATTGCTCGAACGCGGCTAGCGCAGCGAGGCGAGGCCCGTTCCGGCTCGCGCCGCGATCTGCAGCGGCGAATCGCCGGCGCGGGCGCGGACAAAGCAGTCGATGCCCTGCGCCTTCAACGTCCGGCACATCCCGCGCGCTTCGTTGCGCGTTTCGAAACCGCCGAACGACAGCCGGTAAAGGGTGTGGCCGCGTTCGAAGGTCGCGCGCGAGGGCGTGAACTCGGCGAGGCCGGCATGACGGCGGACCGCGCGATCCCAGGCGAGCGCAACGTTGGCCTGCTGCGAATAGGCACCGAGCTGAACCATATAATTGCCCGAACGGCTGCGCGGCGCGGATGCAGCATGAACAGACTGCGGGGAAGCTACTGGCCGTGAAGCAGCGATCGGTGCCGGGCCAGACCGCGGAGCCGCTATCGGTGCAGGCGCCGGCCGTTGAGCCGCAACCGGAGCTGGACGCGGCGCCGTCGGCTCGGCGCTCGCCAGATAGACCGGCTCGTCCTCGACAATAAACTCGCTCGAGGGCGCGCTTGC
>CAZHWG010000152.1:0-4929 GCA_964535925.1 uncultured Sphingorhabdus sp. | reverse complement strand
GGGGCGCGGCAGGCCGCCCGCCATCGCCTCGAGCCGCAGGACGAAGCGCGAGGCGACGGTCGGCGCACCCGCGTCGCGCCGCGCGCGCGTGACCAGCACTTCGGGCGCGGCGAGCGCACCGGCAAAATCGTGGGCACTGAGCCCGATCCGCCAGTCGAGCCCGGGAAGGCCGAGGCGGCGGCGGATGCCGGGCGCAAGCCACGGATCGGGCGCGGGCAGCTGCGGCCAGACGCCTTCGTTGAGCCCGCCGAGGATCATCAGGTCGGCGCTCTGCAGCCTCGCCTCGATCAGCCCCCAGATGAACAGCCGCGGATGGCCGCCCTGCGGCGGGCGCACCGCGATCGGCACCATCAGCCGCTCGAGCGCGGTGGGAATCGCATCGGGCGCGATGCCGTCGGGCAAGTCGGGCGCCGAGATCGCAAGATCGGTCAAGAAATCGGCGAGCGCGCGGCCCGCGGGTCCGGCCCAGGCGGCGTCGCCGGCGAGCGCGGTCATCGTCTCGCGGATCGCCGCGAGCGCCTCGCCGAGCTCGACCGCTGCGCCATCCCTGCTGGCAAAGCGCGTTTCGATCGGCTTGAGCATCGCCGCGACCTCGCGCCACCACGGCGCGATCGCATGGCGCGCCTCGCGCGTCCGGCTGCCACCCTCGGCGGAGAGGAATTCGCCGATCCCGTCGAGATCGTTGGCCGGACGCGGCCCGCGCAGGACCATGTCGAGCGCGCGAACCTGGTCGAGCCAGGCCAGCCGGTCGCCACCCGCGCGGACGAGCGGATGCTTGAGCAGGCTCATCAGCTCGACCGGGGCAAAGCGTGCCGCCGCCGCCTCGGCGAGGAGCAGCGGCAGCGCACCCGCCGCGGTTTGCGGCAACGGGCGGCCAGCCGAATCGTCGGCGACGATGCCCCAGCGCGTCAGATGCGCCGCGACGCGCGCCGCCAGCGCGCGATCGGGGGTCACCAAGGCGACGGTGCGTTCGGGCGTTTCGAGGCTGTGGCGCATCGCCAGCGCGATCGCCTGCGCCTCCTGCGCCGGATTGGCGAGCTCGATGGCCTTGATCCCGGCGAGCGAGCGTTCGTGCGATTGCAACTCGCGCCACTTGCCGGTGAAAGCGGCGGGCGCGAAGGCGTTCGATGTCATCATCGTGCGGCGCGGGGTCGCATCGGCCTCGCTCGCCGCCTGCCAGCGGCGCACCTCGTCGCGCGCGATCCCCATTCGGCCGAGTAACAGCTTGAGATGATATTGCGGGTGCGTTTCGAGATCGGGCTGACCCGGTCCCTCCGCGCCGCTTTCATGCGGGCCGAGCGCGTCCCATTCGACCTGCGGCATGGCGCGGTCGAGATCGGCAAAGACGACCATACCCTGCGGCATGAAGGCGAGCGTCCGCAGCAGCTGGGCCACCGCGGGCGCGGTATCCGATATGCCCGCCGCGACGATGAACGGCGCGTCGCTCCCGTTCGCCCAGCGCGCCGCAACGCCATCGAGCACGCGGTTGCGATGATCGGCGAGATCGATCAGTCCGCGCGCCGCCAGTTCGCGCGGCCACTCATCGGACAAGATGCGGAACAGGTCGAGCGACTGGCGCCAGTGTCCGGCAAGCTCCTCGCCCATTTCATCGGCCAGCGCGGTCAACGCGGTCGGATCGACGCGTTCGAGCTGCATCTGGTCGAGCGTGCGTCCGAGCGCCTGCGCCAGGGCGAGCGCCTCGGCACCGTCGATCCGCTCGGCCTCGCGGTCGTACACGCGCGCGATCATCGCCGCGAGGATCAGCGTCCGGCGCAGCGGATCGACCACCGGCGGCAATGGATCGGCGTCGTCGATCGCGTCGAGGCCGAGGCCGATGCTTTCGCCGAGGTCGCTGTCGCCGATAGCGACGATCCGCGGCAGCAACAGCCCGCCGCCCGAATGGCGGACGAAGCCGTTCTGGATCGCGAGCTTGGCGCGGTTGTTGGGAACGATGACGATGCCGCGGGCAAGACCGAGCGGATCCTTGCCGAAGCGGCGCAGCAGCCCGACCGCGAGCGCATCGGCGAACGCCCGGTGCGCGGGCATCGAGAAGACGTTGGCGCGCGGGGCCTCAGCCATCCGCAATCACCGCCTCGGCCTTGGCGATTGCCGCCACCGAGCCGACGTCGCACCAAATGCCCTCGTGGGCGATACCGAACAATCGTCCTTCGGCGATCGCCCGGTCCCACAGGATGTTGGTCGAAAACGGGCCTTCGGGCGGGTCGCGCAGCAGGCGTTGCGACAGCAGCTGCACGCCCGAATAGATATAGGGCGCGATCGCGCCGGCCTTGCGCCGGCTCAGCTTGCCCGCGGCATCCATGCGGAAATCGCCGCGTCCGTTGTGACCAACTGCGCGGGTATGGGGCACGAGCAGCAGCAACGCGTCCATCGCTTGATCGTCCCACGCGTCGGCCATCCGCGCGATCGTGTCATAGGGACCGTCGGTCCAGATATTGTCGCTGTTGGCACACAGCACAGGGTCGCCGGTCAGCAGACCGGCGCGCTGCGCCTTGACCAGCCCGCCGCCAGTTTCCATCAGCTGCGCGCGCTCGTCGGAGACGGCGACTGAAAAGGGGCGCTTCGACCGCCGCAGATGCGCTTCGAGCGCGTCGGGCAGGTAATGCGTATTGACGACGACCTTGCCGATCCCCGCCGCGGCGATCCGGTCGAGCGCGTAATCGATCAACGGCCGGTCACCGACGCGGATCAGCGGCTTGGGCCGCGTCGCGGTCAACGGCCGCATCCGCTTGCCGAGACCGGCCGCCATGACCATCGCGGTTTTGATGCTCGCGCTCATGAAGGCGTCGGCGCGACGCGGCGGTCGGCGGGGACATGTTCGTCCATCCATGCCGCCACGGGGGCGAGCGCGGGATGCGCAAGATCGCGCTCGAGCAGGTTCCAGACGTGCGGGATCATGTCGAGATAGCGCGCCTTGCCGTCGCGCTGCCACAGGCGGGTGAAAATGCCGATGATCTTGGCGTTGCGCTGCGCGCCGAGCAGCGCGTAATCGCTTTCGAACGCCGCGCGGTCGGCAACCCCGGCGGTTGCGCAATAATGATCGAGCATCATGCTCTCGAGCGTTGCGGGAACCTCGCGCCGGGCGTCCTGCAACAGCGAGACCAGGTCGTACGCCGGGTGGCCCGCCAGCGCGTCCTGGAAATCGAGCAAGCCCATCGCGCCGCCCTCGAGCAGCATCAGGTTCTCGGCATGATAATCGCGCAGCACCGTCACGGGTGCGTGCGATCGCGCGATCAGCGGCGCCATCGCCTCGCGCCATGCCTCGAGATAGGACTCGGGGTCGGCCGAAAGACCAATCGCGGGCAGATACCATTCGGTCAGCAGCGCGACTTCGCGCGCATAGGCAGACCAGTCATAGGGCGGCAGCTCGGCCACCGGCTTGGCGTGGAGGTCGGCGAGGATATCGACCGCCTGCCGGTAGGTCGCGGTCTCGCTGGCGGGATCGCTGGCAATCTCGGCGCGCATCAGCCGGTCGCCGAAATCCTCGAGCAGGATCAGCCCGCCATCAAGGTCGGCGGCAAGGATGCGCGGCGCACGAAAGCCGTGATCGGCCAGATAGTTCGCCAAGGCGATAAAGGGCCGCGAATCCTCCTTGGCGGGCGGTGCGTCCATCAGCACCGCGCGGCGTGGTCCGTCGACGACGCGAAAATAGCGCCGAAACGACGCATCGCCGGCAAGCGGCAGGATATCGGCCCCGCCCCAACCGTGTGCGGCGAGAAAATCGGGAGCGTGGGCGGGAGGAATCATTGCGGCGGCCATCGCCCTTCCCAAGCTGGGGGCACGGTGGCTGTCAAGCGCCGCCGCGCCCCGCCGACGAAATCGATCGTCAGGTTGAGCATCTCGGCAGGCGCGCGCGGCCCCATGCGTTCGGGCCATTCGATCAGCAACGCCTGGTGCGCGCTGTCGTCGAACAGGCCGAGCTCGTCGATCTCGGCCGGATCCTCGATCCGGTACAGATCGACATGCAGCACCGGCAGCGTGACTTCGGGCCGGGCATAGGGCTGGACAATCGCGAACGACGGGCTCGGTGCCTCGCCTTCGAGGCCCAGCGCGGAAAGGATCGCGCGTGCCAGCGTCGTTTTGCCCGCGCCGAGCGATCCCGACAGGCCGATGACATCGCCGGGCCGCAGGGCGCGCGCGATCCGTGCGCCGAGCGATCTGGTCTCGTCGAGGCCGTATGCGATCATCCCCGCGGCAGCTCGACCGTGACCATCGTTCCCTCGCCTGGCTGCGACACGAGCGTCAATGTGCCGCCATGGCCCTCGACGAGCTGGCGCGACAGCGGCAGGCCGAGACCGGTATTGCCGTCCTCGCCGCCCGCGGACCGGCGCGATACGACGTCGAACACGCGGTTCTGCTTGTCGCGGGCGATGCCCGGGCCATTGTCCGAAATCACTAGCCGCGCGCGCTTCATGTTGCCGTCGCCGTGGAGCAGGACACGCGCATCGCCGCTGCGCTGCGCGGCGGTATAGCGGATCGCATTGGCGAGCAGGTGATCGAGGACCTGGCGCAGCCGGCGCGGATCGCCCTGGATCGTGCCCAGTGACGGGGCCAGCTCGACCGCGAGCTCGACGTCATTGTCCTGCGCCAGCTTGATCGCCGCGGTCGCCGCGGCCTGCGCGACATCGGTGAGGTTTGTCGGCACCCGCTCGATCGGTAGCGTCCCCGCCTCGCTTTGCGAAAGGTCGAGGACATTGTCGATATGGCGCACGAGCAGCTCGACCGAATCGACGATTGCGCCGACATAATCGACCGCCGCGGGGGGCAACTCGCCGGCATATCCCTTTGCGAGCATCTCGGCGAAGCCAGCGATCGAAGTCAGCGGCGTGCGCAGTTCGTAGCTCATCTTCGACAGAAACGCCGACTTGACGCGATCGGCGTCTTCAAGCGCGTCGTTGCGATCGCGCAGCG
>CAZHWG010000151.1:0-4958 GCA_964535925.1 uncultured Sphingorhabdus sp. | reverse complement strand
GACGGTGCCAACAGTCGCCTGCGGACGCGCTACGAGCCGCATTTCGGCGTCGATATCGACTGGCGCCGCAACCGTTTCATCTGGCTCGGAACGCACAAGGTGTTCGAAGCCTTCACCTTCGCCTTCGAGCAACTGCCCGAAGGCTGGGTCTGGGCGCACGCCTATCGCTTCGACGAAGCCAACGATGGAGCTGGGCTCTCGACCTTCATCGTCGAAATGGCCCCCGAAACTTTTGCCGCGCTCGGTTTCGAGGACATGAGCCAGGCCGAAAGCATCGCCAAATGCGAAGCGATCTTCGCCCGCTATCTCGACGGCAACGCCCTGATGACCAATGCCGCGCATCTCGATGGGGCAGAGGCGTGGCGGCGCTTTCCGCGGATCATTTGCGATGCGTGGCATCACGACAAGCTCATCCTGATCGGCGACGCCGCGCACACCGCGCATTTTTCGGTCGGGTCGGGCACCAAGCTCGCGCTCGAAGACGCGATCAAGCTTGCCGAGGTACTCAACCGCACCGGCCTCGCGCTCGCCGATGCGCTGGTCGAATATCGCGAAGAGCGCCACCTCGAAGTGCTCAAGCTGCAGAATGCGGCGCGCAACTCGACCGAGTGGTTCGAGAATATCGAACGCTATGCCGGCTTCGCACCGATCCAGTTCGCTTACTCGCTGCTGACGCGGTCGCAGCGAGTGAGCCACGAAAACCTGCGCCTGCGCGATCCTGCGTGGCTCGAGGGGGTCGAACGTTGGTTCCTTGGCCAGGCGACGGGCACGCCCGCCAATGATCCCGTCTGGCCGATGTTCGCGCCGTTCAAGTTGCGCGAAATGGCGCTCGTCAACCGCGTTGTCGTTTCGCCGATGGCAACCTATTCGGCCACCGACGGACTGCCCAACGACTTCCACCTTGTTCACTACGGCGCGCGGGCACAGGGCGGGGCGGGACTCGTCTTTACCGAGATGACCTGCGTGTCGGCCGAAGGCCGGATCACGCCGGGCTGCGCAGGCATGTGGAGCGATGAACAGGCGGCTGCATGGCGGCGCATCGTCGACTTCGTCCACGCCAACAGCGATGCGAAACTGTGCCTCCAGCTCGGCCATTCGGGACCCAAGGGTTCGACGCGGGTCGGCTGGGAAGGCTATGACATCCCGCTCGACGGCGGCAACTGGCCGGTCATGGCGTCGAGCGATGTCGCCTGGTCGGACGCGAACCAGGTCCCGGCGCCGATGACGCGCGCCGACATGGACCGGGTGAAAGGCGAGTTCGTCGCCGCGACGCGCCGCGCGATCGATGCCGGGTTCGACATGGTCGAACTGCATGCGGCGCACGGCTATCTCCTGTCGAGCTTCATTACCCCGCTGATGAACACGCGCAGCGACGAATATGGCGGCAGCCTCGAAAACCGATTGCGCTTCCCGCTCGAGGTGTTCGCGGCGATGCGCGATGTCTGGCCGATCGACCGACCGATGTCGGTCAGGATCAGCGCCAACGACTGGATGGGCGACGACGGCGTCACGCCCGACGAGGCGGTCCTGATCGGCGAGGCGTTCGCGCGCGCCGGGGCCGATCTGATCGACGTGTCGGCGGGGCAGACCTGGGCGAAGAGCAACCCCGTCTATGGCCGCATGTTCCAGACCCCGTTTTCCGACCGCATCCGCAACGAAGGTGACGTGCGGACCATGGCTGTCGGCAACATTTACGAAACCGACCATGTCAATTCGATCCTCGCCGCCGGCCGCGCCGATCTCGTCGCGATGGCCCGTCCTCACCTCGTCGAACCCTATTGGACGTTGCATGCCGCCGCCGCTGCCGACTATCGCAGTATAGCTGTTCCCAAACCCTATCTCGGCGGACAGCAACAGTTGACGCGCAACCTCAAGCGCGCGGCGGAGATGGAGGCAGCGCTCAAGGTATGACCAGCACGTTCGACCCCGAAACATTCGCGCCCGATCATTTCGGCTGGGCCTTCGCCGATCGCGTCGCGACGATCACCCTCGATCGGCCCGAGAAGAAGAACCCGTTGACCTTTGCCAGCTATGCCGAGCTGCGCGACCTGTTCCGCGCGCTGGTTTATGCACGCGACGTGAAGGCGGTCGTCGTTACGGGAGCGGGCGGCAATTTCTGTTCGGGCGGCGACGTTCATGAGATTATCGCGCCGCTCACGAAGATGGCGATGCCCGAACTGATCGATTTCACCCGCATGACGGGTGATCTCGTCAAGGCGATGCGCGCCTGCCCGCAGCCGATCGTTGCGGCGATCGACGGAATCTGCGCGGGTGCCGGTGCGATCATGGCGATGGCATCGGACCTGAGGCTGGCGACAGCCGAAACGAAGACCGCTTTCCTCTTTACCCGTGTCGGGCTGGCGGGCGCCGACATGGGCGCATGTGCAATCCTGCCGCGGATTATCGGCCAGGGACGCGCGGCCGAACTGCTCTACACCGGACGCTCGATGAGCGCCGAGGAAGGCCTCGCCTGGGGCTTTCACAACCGTCTCGTTGCCGGCGATGTGCTGCTCGAAGAGGCGCAAACACTGGCGCGCATGCTCGCCGATGGCCCCAATTTCGCGCACGCGATGACCAAGCGCCAGCTCGAACAGGAATGGTCGGTCTCGATCGATACCGCGATCGAGATGGAGGCGCAGGCGCAGGCGATCTGCATGGCGACCAGGGACTTCACGCGGGCTTACGAGGCATTCGCCGCCAAGCGTAAACCGGTGTTTGAAGGCGACTGATGGCCGACCGCAGTTTTCTCGACTGGCCTTTCTTTGCCGAACATCATCGCGCGCTCGCCGATGACCTCGAGGCGTGGTGCAAGACCGAACTGGTCGACGGTCACGACGAAAACCACGTCGACGCCGTGTGCCGCGACTTGGTCCGCAAGCTCGGCGCCGGTGGCTGGTTGCGCTATTGCGTGCCCGCCAGCCATGGCGGCGTGCACGAAGCGATCGACGTGCGCTCGCTCAGCATTATCCGCGAGACGCTGGCGCGCCATGACGGGCTCGCCGACTTTGCCTTCGCGATGCAAGGGCTGGGTTCGGGGACGATCTCGTTATTCGGCAGCGAGACGCAAAAGGCGACCTATCTCCCCGCCGTCGCGCGCGGCGAAAAGATCGCTGCATTCGCGCTGACCGAGCCGCGTTCGGGCTCGGATGTCGCCGCAATGGAAACGAGCGCAAAGGCGCAGGGCGAAGGTTTCACGATCAACGGTGCCAAGACATACATTTCGAACGGCGGAATCGCCGATTACTACATCCTTTTCGCGCGCACCGGCGAAGCGCTCGGGGCGAAGGGGATCAGCGCCTTCATCGTCGATGCCGACAGCACCGGCCTGGCGGTTACCGAACGCATCCGCGTCATCGCGCCGCACCCGCTCGCGACGATCGAATTCACCGACATGACGGTGCCCGCCGGCGGCCTGCTCGGTGAGCCGGGTCGCGGCTTTGCCCAGGCGATGGCGACGCTCGATATCTTCCGCACGACCGTCGGTGCCGCCGCGCTGGGCTTCGCAAGGCGCGCGCTCGATGAAGCCACGGCGCGTGCGCTCGACCGCAGGCTGGGAGCGGGCCTGCTCGCCGACAATGCGGTGACGCAGGCGAGCCTTGCCGACATGGTGCTCGATATCGATACCGCAGCATTGCTGATCTATCGCGCCGGCTGGCTGCGCGACGTGACAGGCGTACGTAACACGCGCGAGGCGGCGCTCGCCAAGCTCCATGCAACCGACGGTGCGCAGAGGGTGATTGACAAGGCGGTCCAGCTGTTCGGCGGCCTCGGGGTGACGCACGGCGTCGCTGTCGAAAGCCTCTACCGCGAAATTCGCGCGCTGCGCATCTACGAGGGCGCGAGCGAGGTCCAGCGGCAAGTGATCGCGCGCGAACACCTCAAGGGATTTGCCGAATGACAGTGCACGAAACCTTGCTGCCGCCCGGCTGGCCACGACCCAAGGGCTATGCCAACGGCATCGCCGCGAGCGGGCGAACGATCTACACCGCCGGCGTCATTGGCTGGGACGAGCACGAACGCATCGTCAGCGATGATCTCGCCGGTCAGTTCGCGCAGGTCTTGCGCAACACCATCGCGATCCTGGCTGAGGGGCGCGCGGGTCCCGAACATATCGTGCGGATGACATGCTACATCACCGATCGCGATGCCTATGTCGCCAGCCTGTCGGCAATCGGTGCGGCATGGCGCGATATCATCGGCAAGCATTATCCGGCGATGGCGGTCGTCGCGGTCGCCGCCTTGGTCGAACACGACGCAAAGGTGGAGATCGAAACGACCGCGGTGGTGCCCGCATGAAGTCGGGTCATATCGACCGTTTTATCGCCGAAGGCCTGCCGCCGCCGCAGGACCAGCCCGAATTCCTTTTCGTTCGTCCGGAGCTTCGGTATCCCGAGCGCTTCAATTGCGCGGTCGAGCTGATCGATCGCGCGCCGCGCGACGATCTCGCCTTGGTCAACGATAGCGGCGAATGGACCTATGGCGAGATGTCCGACTGGTCGAACCGCATCGCGCGGTTGCTGGTCGAGCGCGAGGGCCTGATTCCCGGCAATCGCGTGCTGTTGCGCGGATCCAACACGGCGATGATGTTTGCCGCCTGGCTCGGCGTCATCAAGGCCGGGGGGATCGTCGTCGCGACCATGCCGATGCTGCGCGGCAAGGAAATCGCGACGATCCTCGACCGGGTAAAAATCAGCCACGCGATCATCGATGCACGCTTCGCGCGGGATTTCGAGGAAGGCTGCAAGCTTTCGCACAAACCGCCCAAAACGCTGACTTATGAAGGAGACGCCGGGACCGGCGAGCTTGAGCGGCTGACGGCGAGTTTCTCACCAGATTTCGCGCCCTGCGACACGTGTCGCGACGATGTTGTCTTACTTGCCTTCACGTCGGGAACCACGGGCCAGCCCAAGGCATGCGTGCAATTCCATCGCGATGTTCTCGCCTGCGCGGACAGTTTC
>CAZHWG010000150.1:0-4996 GCA_964535925.1 uncultured Sphingorhabdus sp. | reverse complement strand
CTCCCGTCCGCCTGCGCGTCGAGCGCCAGCTCGGCTACAAGCACGCCAAATATGTCACCGGCATAGAGGCGATCGCCAGCCTTTCGGGGATCGGTCGCGGGCTCGGCGGATATTGGGAAGACGTGTCGAATTACGAATGGTATGCGGGTATCTGACTGTCCCGCTACGAAGAGATTCCGACATGATGTGGTTGCTCGACAAGGCGCTTTCGCGCCTCATCAAACAGGGAACGCTGACGCTCGTTACATCGACCGGGACACGCACCGTCTATGGTCACGCCGAACCCGGCTGGCCCGATCTCGTCATGCGGCTGACCGACGACAAGGTGGCGGGATATATCGCGCGCCACCCGCGGCTCGGCATGGCAGAGGCTTATATCGACGGCCGCGTCGTCGTCGAGGGCGGCGATATCATGGACTTCATCGCATTCGTCCGGCGCAACAATCCATGGGAACAGGGCCGCGATCTCGATCGGCCGTCGCGCACCGGGCGCCTCGTCAAGCGGGCGTCGAACCGGCTGCAGCAGATCAACCAGCGCGCCGCGTCGAAACGCAACGTCGCGCACCACTACGACCTCGGCAATGATTTCTACCGCCTGTTCCTCGACGAGCACTGGCAATACAGCTGCGCATATTGGGACGACGGCGTGACCGACCTGGCCGAGGCGCAGGAGGCCAAGCTTGCCCACATCGCCGCCAAGCTGAAGCTCGAACCCGGCATGCGGGTGCTCGACATCGGCTGCGGCTGGGGCGGCATGGCGCGCTACCTCCACGACAAGGCGGGTGTCGAAGTGCTCGGCGTGACGCTGAGCGAGGAACAGATCGCCTATGCCAAGGCGCGCGCAGAGGCCGACGGCATCGCCGACAAGGTGCGTTTCGAACTGCGCGATTACCGCGATGTCGAAGGCAGCTTCGACCGGATCGTCTCGGTCGGCATGTTCGAACATGTCGGCGCGCCCAATTTCGGCGAATTCTTTCGCACCTGCCACAATCTGCTCGCGCCCGACGGGGTCATGCTGCTGCACACGATCGGGCGCGTCGGCGGACCCGGCGCGACCGATAGCTTCACCCAGAAATACATCTTCCCGGGCGGCTATATCCCCGCGCTGAGCGAAACCGTCGCGGCGAGCGAACCGGCGCGGCTGATGCTGTCCGACGTCGAGATACTGCGCGTCCATTATGCCAAGACGCTGCGCGCATGGTACGCCAATTGCGTCGCCAACAAGGACGCGATCGTCGCGATGTACGACGAGAAATTCTACCGCCTGTGGACCTTCTACTTGTCGGGCGCGACCGCCGCGTTCGAATATGGCGGCATGGTCAATTTCCAGCTGCAGTACGTCCGCGATCGCCACGCGCTGCCGATCACGCGCGATTACATGGGCCAAGCCGAGGCGGCCTATCGCGGATAATCGCGGTCCATCACCGCCAGGCTGTCGGCTACGAGCGCTTCGAGCACGGCCATGTCCACGTCGGACAGGCGCTTGATATAGAGGCAGCTCTTGCCGCGCTTATGCTTACCCAGCCGGTCGAGCAGCTGTTGGCGTTTCTCATAGCCGCCGTCCGAATAGACGCCCATCAGGTGCAGCGACAGGTCGCGCTTGCGGGGGCTGAAACCGGTGCGAAAGAAGTCGCCCTCGCGGCCGCTGGCATATTTATAGTGATAGCTGCCGAAGCCGACCATGGCGTCGCCCCACATCGTCGGCGCTTCGCCCGACAACCGTTCCATCATCGCGGCGATGACGCGGCTGTCCTCGCGCTGCCCGTCGTCTTCGATGCCCGCGAGGAACGCCTCGACGTCCCTCGCGGTGGCTCGCGTCTTGTTCTCGGCGACCATGGGCCCTCCTATTTGGCGGCCAGTTCCTTGACCAAGCCGGGCGCCGGATAGATCGTCTCGAGCGCTTCCTGGATCGCCGCGGTCGATACGCTGACGGTGCGATTGAGGTTGCCGTCATAGCCGTAATTGCCGCCGAGCGAGTGGATGTTGCCGTCGAACGCCGCGCCGATCACGCTGCCCGCGCGATCGATCACCGGCGAACCGGAATTGCCGCCGATGATGTCGTTGGTCGAGATGAAGTCATAGGTCGTCGCCTTGTCGATCTTCGCTTCGTTGGCGCTGTAGGCCTTGGCGAGGACGAACGGCTGCGCGCCGGTCGCGCGCTCGAACGCGCCGCCCATCGTCGTACGCGTCGGGACCATCTCTCCGTTTTCCATCCAGCCCGCGACCTTGCCGTAGCTGATCCTCAGCGTGAAGGTCGCGTCGGGATACTGGCTGTCGCCATAAGCGGCGAAGCGCGCATCGGCGAGCTTGGCCTGCGCGGCGGTGACGGGCGCGTCATAGACGGTGTCGAAACGCTTCTGCAGCGCGCGGGCATTGGCATCGAGCCGGCGGGCATAGACGATCATCGGGTCGGTCGATGCTTCGATCGCCGCCTGGCCGCCGTCCCACAGCGCCTTGCGAACCGCCGGATCGGCGAGCTTGGTCTCGCTGACCAGCCGTTCGGCGAGGCCCTCGGGCGATTCCTTGCCGAGCAGCAATTTCGTCTGGGGATGATCGGCGCCGAGATATTCGCGCGCCTTCGACAGGCTCCATTCCATCCGCAACTCTTCGAGCCAGGGGTGGACCGGCTGTGCGTCGAGCAGGCGCTTTTCGGTGAGCGGCAGGTCAGAATCGGTATAACCGCGCAGCCGCTCGCCATTCGGCTTCGTCCGTTCTGCGGCGGCGCGCACCAGCGCCGATGCATAGCGGTACAGATCGCCCGATGGTTGGTCGAAACGGGCGGCGAGATACATATCGCGATAGTCGTCAACGGCGCTTTCGATTGCGCTCCACGGATCGCCGATCTCGGCATTGCCCGCCGATTTGGCGCGCAGTTCGGTCTCGGCTGCGGCGAGCTTGCCCATGAAGTCGGGATCGTTCAGCGCCTTGGTCCGGCCGATATAGACTTTGAGGCTGTTCTCGACGCCGAACAACGTATCGCCGCCCTCGCGCTCGCGCTCTGGGCTGACGTCCATTGCCGAGATCAGCCGTCCGCGCAGTTCGCTCAGCGTCGTCAGCGTGATCGGCACCGCGACCTCGCGCTGGAAGGCGAGCTGGCTCTGCGTCAGCATGCGCTGGGTCGATCCCGGGTTGCCGACGACGAAGGTCGCCTCGCCGTCCTTGGGCGCGCGCGGATTCCATTTGAGATGGCTCTTGGTCGTGACCGGCTTGCCGTTTTCATAGGCGCGCAGGAAGGCGGCATCGAGCGCATAGCGCGGATAGTTGAAATTGTCGGGATCGCCGCCGAAGAACGCGGCCTGGAACTCGGGCGCCCAGGCGATGCGGACGTCGCTGTACTTGCGATACTGGTAAAGCTTGTACTGGCCGCCGCCATAGAGCGTGACGACCTGGCAACGCGTCGTTTCGCGGTCGCTGCAGTTCTCGCTCTCGATCGCGGCGACGCGCGCATCGCGCGCCTTGACGAGGGCTTCGCCGTCGAGGCCCTTCATCGCCCCCTTGATGTCGGCGGTAACGTCGGTGATCTTGGTGACGACCTCGGCCTGCTGGCCGGGACATTTGCGTTCCTCGGTCCGGTCGGCGGGGTTGAAGCCGTTGGCAACGAGATCGTCGTCGCCCGTCGACAGATTCGCGAGGCAGCCGACGACGCAGTGATGGTTGGTCAGGATCAACCCCTCGGCCGATACGAAGCTTGCCGAACAGCCGCCGGTCAGGCGCACCGCCGATGCGCGCACCCGGTCGAGCCATGCCTGGTCGGGCGCCCAGCCGTAATCGGCGCGCATCTGTTCGGCGGGGAACTGGTCGAACGTCCACATGCCTTCGTCGGCTTGCGCGGGCGCGGTTGCCAGCGCGGCGAAGGGCGCCGCGATGGCGGCGAGCAACAGGGCTTTGGTTTTCATGGCATTTCCTCTTGTCCGGATTATCCGGGCGAATCGCCGGATTTGCCGGACAGGTTATTGGTTTGCGCGCGCCTGTCCAGATTGATACGCGCTCGATCGTAACTTTCAGCAGGATTCGCCGCGATGAATACGCCTCTCAAACATGCCGGAATCAAGAAGGTCGTCCTCGCCTATTCGGGCGGCCTCGACACCAGTGTCATATTGAAATGGCTGCAGGAGGAATATGGCTGCGAGGTCGTCACCTTCACCGCCGATCTCGGCCAGGGCGAGGAGCTCGAGCCGGTTCGCGGCAAGGCGCGCGCCGCCGGCGTCGCCGAAGAGCATATCTTCATCGAGGACCTGCGCGAGGAGTTCGTGCGCGATTACGTCTTCCCGATGTTCCGCGCCAATACCGTCTACGAGGGCCAGTATCTGCTCGGCACCGCGATCGCGCGGCCGCTGATCTCGAAGCGCCAGATCGAGATCGCGCGCGAAGTCGGGGCCGATGCGGTCGCCCACGGTGCGACCGGCAAGGGCAACGACCAGGTCCGCTTCGAGCTGGGCTATTACGCGCTCGATCCCGATATCGCGGTGATCGCGCCGTGGCGCGAATGGGATCTGACCAGTCGCACGCGCCTGATCGAATTCGCCGAGGCGCACGATATCCCGGTCGCCAAGGACAAGCGCGGCGAGGCGCCGTTCTCGACCGACGCAAACCTGCTTCACACCTCTTCCGAGGGCAAGGTGCTCGAGGACCCGTGGGACGAGGTCCCCGACTACGTCTATTCGCGCACCGACAATCCCGAGGACGCGCCCGACACGCCCGAATATATCGTCGTCGGCTTCGAACGCGGCGACCCGGTTTCGATCGACGGCGAGGCGATGAGCCCGGCGACGCTGCTCACCGCGCTCAACACACACGGTAAGCGCCACGGCATCGGCCGGCTCGACCTCGTCGAGAACCGTTTCGTCGGGATGAAGTCGCGCGGCATGTACGAAACGCCCGGCGGCACGATCCTGCTCGCCGCGCATCGCGGGATCGAGCAGCTGACGCTCGATCGCGGCGCGATGCACCTCAAGGACGAGCTGATGCCGCGCTATGCCGAGCTCATCTACAACGG
>CAZHWG010000149.1:0-5010 GCA_964535925.1 uncultured Sphingorhabdus sp. | reverse complement strand
CGAACTTATCGACCGCCTTCATCAGGCCGATATTGCCTTCCTGGATGAGATCGAGGAACTGCAGGCCGCGATTGGTGTATTTCTTGGCGATCGAGATGACGAGGCGCAGGTTCGCCTCGACCATTTCCTTCTTGGCGATACGCGCCTCGCGTTCGGCCTTCTGCACCGTGTTGACGATGCGGCGAAACTCGCCGAGGCTCATGCCGGTCGCCTGGGCGATCTCGGCAATCTCGTTGCGGATGCGTTCGACCGCATCGGCCTCATTCTTGGCGAACGCGGCCCATTTCTTGTCCTTCTTGGCCGAACTCGTCAGCCAGGATTCGTCGAGCTCGCGGCCGATATAGCTGTCGAGGAAGTCCTTGCGGGGGACCTTGTGCCGCTCGGCAAGCCGCAGCATCTGGCCGCCCAGCGCCGTCAGGCGCCGGTTGTAGCTGTAGAGCTGGTCGACGAGATATTCGATCTTGGCGTTGTGGAACTGAACGCTCTCGACCTCGGCGGTGAGCTGTTCGGACAGCTTCTGGTACTTGCGCTCGTCGGCCGCGGGAAACACTTCGCCCGCCGCCAGCGCTTCCATCCGCGCCGACTGGATCTTCGAGAATTTCTTGTAGAGCGCGGTAATCACCGCAAAACGCGCAAGCGCGTCGGGCTTGAGCAGCTCCTCCATCGCGGCGAGGCTGAGCGTATTGTCCTCATCGTCGTCGTCGTCGGTCTTGCGCGTCGACTTCTCGGTCATCGACGATTCTTCGTCGTCTTCGCCCTCGGCGTCCTCGACGTCTTCTTCTTCCTTGTACGACGGCCCGGCGGTCTTTTCGGAGATTTCGCCGTCGTCGTCCTCGGCATCGTCCTCGAGGTTCTCGGGTGCCGGATCCTTCGACAGCATCGCGTCGAGATCCATGATCTCGCGCAGCTGCATTTCCTCGGCGTTGAGCGCGTTCGACCAGTCGATGATCGCGTTGAAGGTGATCGGGCTTTCGCACAGGCCGATGATCATCATGTCGCGACCGGCCTCGATCCGCTTGGCGATGGCGATTTCGCCCTCGCGGCTGAGCAGTTCGACCGCGCCCATTTCGCGCAGGTACATGCGCACCGGATCGTCGGTACGGTCGATCGTGACCTTCTTCTTTTCCGGAACGTTGACCGCAGCCGCCTGCGCGCCGCCGTCGATTTCCTTGGCGGCGGTGGCCGACTTGTGTTCGGCCTCTTCCTGCGCTTCTTCGTCGCTTTCGACGATGTTGACGCCCATTTCGGAGATCGTCGACATGACGTCTTCGATCTGTTCCGAATTCATCTGGTCCTGCGGCAGAGCCTCGTTGAGCTCGTCATAGGTCAGGTATCCGCGCTTCTTCGCTTTCGCGATCAGCTTCTTGATGCCTGCGTCGTTGAGGTCGAGCAACGGTGCGTCGCTTTCGCCCTTGTCTTTGGTTTCCGCCATTTTCGCCCTAGCAATAATCTGTTCGTGGTATCGTCCCGGTCAACCGTTTGCATCGCTCTGCATCAGGTCGCCCAGGCGACGGGTCAATTCGGCCTTCATAGCGCGCAAATGCTGCTGCGCGGCATAGCTATCCTCGTCCAACGTGCGACTGGCACGTTCGGTTGCCGCCCGCAAGGCCGCGTCGATTTCGGGCCAGGCGATCATCGCCGCAATCGCCTCGTCGAGATCGCGCATCGCCCGCGGGTCGGGAGCCGGTTCGGCGTCATCCCCGTCGCTGGTCTGCGGCGCATCGCGCGTAAACGAAAAATGCATGGCATCGGCGCGCAGCAGCGCCTTTGCCCGATGATATGCCTTGCCTTCGGCCAATATGGTGAGGAGCGCTTCGCGATCAAGGCTTTGTTCGCTCAAGGCGGCATCGATCATCGTTTCGAGCAGCGCGGCGGCCTCGGCATCGGCGAGATGGAGCGAGGCGAGGTCCTCGGCATGTTCGGCGATCTTGTGCGGGTGGCGCAACAATCCGGCGAGCACCGCCTCGGCCAGTTGGCCCTCGAGACCCGATCCGCCGATCGTGCGCGTCGTGCCGTGCGGCGGCAACAGGCGCGGGTCGGGCTGCCACTTGCGCCGCTGGCCCGGCACGAAGCGCGTCGCACCCACCGCCTCGTTGCGGCGCGCACCGAAAAACAGCGCGTCGTAGCGCGCGCGGAAATTCTCGCGGTAGTGCGCCGCGACATCGGCGTGCGCGATGTTCGAGACGATCTCTCCGAGCCGCTGTTTCAGGCCGGCGCGCTGTTCGGGCGTATCGAGCGGCGCGGCAGCGCGTTCATGGTTCCACAGATGGTCGACGAGCGGTTCGGCGTTGGCCAGGATCGCCTCGAGCGCGCGCGCGCCGCCGGCGCTGACGATGTCGTCGGGGTCCTGCCCCTCGGGCAGCGCGACGAAGGCGAGGCTGAAGCCCGGAAGGAGCAGCGGCAGCACGCGCATCGCGGCGCGCATCGCCGCCTTCTGCCCCGCGCTGTCGCCGTCGAAGCACAGGATCGGCACCGGCACCATGCGCCAGATTATGCCGATCTGCTGTTCGGTCAGCGCTGTGCCGAGCGGGGCGACGACATCGTCGATCCCCGCCTGCGACAGCGCGATGACGTCCATATAGCCTTCGACGACGATGATCCGCTCGGTCTTGCGCGACGCGGGCGAAGCGCGGTCGAGATTGTACAGCGTGCGCCCCTTGTCGAACAACGGCGTGTCGGGCGAATTGAGATATTTGGGCTCGCCGGCGCCCAATATGCGCCCGCCGAACGCGATCACGCGCCCGCGCGGATCGCGGATCGGGATCATCAACCGGCCGCGAAAGCGATCGTAGGTGTCCTTGTCCTCGACATCGATCAGCATGCCCGCCTCGACGAGCATCGCCTCGGGGAACTGGCTCAGTGCCGCCTTGAGCTTACCGCGGCTGTGGGGCGCGAAGCCCAGGGCAAAGCGGCGGCGGACCTCGTCGCTGATGCCGCGCTTCCTGAGATAGTCGCGCGCGCTTGCCCCGTCGATCCCGCCGAGTTGCTCGGTGAACCAGTGCGCGGCCGCCTCGGTCACGTCCCGCAGCGATTGCGCCGCCTCGGCGCGTTTCGCCGCGCGCGGATCGGGCGCGGGGACATCCATCCCCGCGGCATCGGCGAGTTCCTTGACCGCATCGATGAACGACAGGCCGCGCTGCTGCGTCATCCAGCTGATCGCGTCGCCGTGCGCGCTGCAGCCGAAACAGTGGTAGAAGCCCTTCTCGTCGTTGACCGTGAAGCTGGGCGACTTCTCGTTATGGAACGGGCAGCACGCCTTGTACTCGCGCCCCGCGCGCGTCAGCTTGACCGATTGCGCGATCAGGCTCGACAGCGTCGTGCGCGCGCGCAGTTCGTCGAGCCATTGCGGGCTGAGCGTCACCTGTCGGTGCCTCGCCTGCTAAACCGCACGCTCACTCGCATGGCACGTTGAGCGCGGGCCCTTCGCCGTCCTTGGGCTGCGCGGGGGCAGGGCCTGAACCGCGCGCCCGCTTGCCGTCGGCGACAAGCTCATAGGCTTCGGCGGGACCCGCGGGAGCAACCGTGCTCTGCCAGAAGAAGCGCACGGTCTGGCCCTTGCGCCAGCCGCCCTCGGGCGCCTCGACCGTAAAGACGATCGCCTTGCCGAGGCAGGCCACCGCGAACTTGCCCTTGCTGCCCAATGCCTTGGTTGCATCGCCGAACGAATAGCCCGCCTTGCCGGTAAAGCCCGCGAGCGGCACCGTGACGCGGAACGCGGCGATGTCGGCGGGCATGTTGAGCGCCTCGGGCTGCGCGAAGGGGCGGTCGTTGGGCTTGTCGACGCCCGGCGTCACCGCGTGGACATAGGTGTAGACGGTGCCGGCGCGCATATTGCCCGGCTCGCACGCCTCGATCTTCGGACCCTTGGGCTGCTGCGCGGTCGCCTTGCCGCTGTCGTCGCGGATCGTGTCGCGCGCGGGGCAGGCGACCCAGCTTTCGATATCGCCGAACGCGGCGAGCGGCGTCGCCAGCGAGGCCTGTACCTCGGGCCCGACCGCGCCGACGATCTTCGGCCCGAGCGCGAGCGCGTCGAGATCGGCGATGACGATGCCGTTGGCGACGACGCCCTCGGCCCGGATCGATGCGTTGTCGACCGGAGTGATATCGGGCGTCTTGCTTGCCGAGATCGTCGCCTCGGCCTCGTTCTGCGCCTGCTGGTCGGGGCGTTCGGACGAGAAATTGCACGCCGCGAGGATCAGCGGCAAACACAGCGGCAGGGCGAAAGCGGCCCTCACGCGAGCGATTCCTTCACCAGCCGGCTCGCCTGGCTCATGTCGAGCTCGGCGCCGTGGCGGCTCTTGAGCGCGGCCATGACGCGGCCCATGTCCTTGACCGACGCGGCGCCGGTCTCGGTCTTGATCGTCTCGATCGCCGCGCGCGTTGCCGCCTCGTCCATCTGGGCCGGGAGGAAGCGCTCGATCACCTCGAGTTCGCCCTGTTCGGCATCGGCGAGCTCGTCGCGGCCGCCCTTGCGGTACATGTCGATCGATTCGCGGCGCTGCTTGATCATTTTCTGCATCACCTCGACGACCATCGCGTCGTCGTCGGCGGGCGGCGCCTTGCCGCGCAGCTCGATATCGCGGTCCTTGATCTTGGCAAGGATCAGGCGAACCGCCGCCAGTGTCGGCTTGTCGCCGGCCTTCATCGCCGAAATTTGCGCAGCTTTTACGTCGTCGCGAATCATGGCGCGGAAACTCCCTTTCATCACGGAAACGCTAACCTTAGCGGCAAACTTCTTTTTTCGATAGATTGTATCGGTCGCCGGGCAGGCATAAATATCTGGCCGTTTAGCCTCATCCCGACGGACACCCTTATGCCCGATATCAATCCCGACAGCCGCACTGCCGGCGTGCCCAAGGGCGCGACCGCCCTGCTGTTGCTCGCCGACGGAACCGCGATCTGGGGCCGGGGCTTCGGCGCAGAGGGCGATGCGGTCGGAGAGCTGGTCTTCAACACCTCGATGACCGGCTACCAGGAAGTGATGACCGATCCGAGCTACGAGGCACAGAT